>CAVJBW010000243.1:0-2686 GCA_963647625.1 Lachnospiraceae bacterium | reverse complement strand
AGTATAATGGTCCTAAGTTTTAACTTTTTTTATTACTAAATGGGGTGTTATCATGCAGATAAACTGGAGCATCTACAAAAATGATCAAAAAGAATTAGAGAAATTATGGGAAGCTGCCCATCTTGATGCCCTAACAAAACTCTACAACCGTTATGGCATGGAAACTTGGATTACTAAGCAATTATCCCAAAAGAATCCAGAAGATGTTGCTGCTATGCTAATTGTAGATGTTGATAATTTCAAATATGTCAACGACCACTTTGGACATATGCTAGGGGATGCTTTATTAGTTGATATTGCTGATATGATTCGTGACCTCTTTCATGAAGATTTCTTATGTGGCCGCATTGGTGGAGATGAATATCAGATTTTTGCTATGAATATTTCTAAAGAAGAGGTCTGTCAAAAAGCCCAGTCCATGTGTCAGCTTTTGAAAGACAAATATTCCAAGGAACATCAAAACTATAATATTTCCATCAGCATAGGAGTTGCTTTTTCAGACCAGAATCGTGGTTGCAGCTACAGTGATTTATATAAAATGGCGGACCTTGCCTTGTATCAGGCCAAAACAGGCGGAAAAAATGGCTATTTTCTCTATGGTCAATCGATTGCGAAAGAACACCAAGCAGCTCTTTTGCAAACGCCTAGCTCCTATTCTTATCCTGACCGGGCTGTGCTTAATGATCAGTCCTTACAGATTGGTGATAGTGGATTTTCTTCTCCGAAGATACTACTTGACTCCGTAATTGATATCTTAGCTCAAAAGTTAGATCCTAAGACCACCATAGAGCGGATTTCCAAGCTAATCGTAGATTCCCTCGATGTCACGCGGGCTTATGCTTCTTGCTATCTAGCAGATGAATGTCATATTGGCAAATCTTATTACTATTCTCAAAAGGAAAGTCAGAATATTCCACCAAATATTCCATTTTCTGCAAGAGAATATGCTGAAAAATGTTTTAATAGTGACCATATTTTCTTTTGCACAGACATCGAAAATACCATAGAGCCCATGAAAAGTCAGCTAAAGAAAATGGGGGTTCAGACTCTTTTGCAAGTTCTGATTTATAAAGATGACAAGATTATTGGTACCTTGGGTATCAATAACTGTGATTATAAAAGGCTTTGGCTCAAGGATGAAATCGAAGTCATTCATACGATTGCAAGACTTTTAACGGATACCATCTACCAGTTGCAATTAGAATCTTAGATTTTGTAAGAAAATTATATAAAAGTAAGGCTGCCACAGGAAGTTCCCTTGGCAGCCTTATTATTTTCTGAGCCTATACGGCATGTCCTTTTTCTTTAATTACAGCAATCACTTGGTCTACATATTCCTCGCAGATTTCCTGAGTACCTGCTTCTACCATGACTCGAATCACTGGCTCTGTACCACTTTCTCGAACCAAGATACGACCGTCATCTCCTAGCTTGTCGGCAACTGCTTGAACTGCAGCTTTTACATCTGGATCATTTTGAGCCTCTGGCTTGGAATGTACTCGAATATTCTTAAGTACCTGTGGGTAGATTACCACTGGAGCAGTCAATTTGCTTAATGGCATCTTCTTTTCGATCACCACTTCCATAAGCTTAATTGCAGTTAGGATTCCATCTCCTGTGGTTGCATATTTGCTAAAGATAATATGTCCTGATTGTTCTCCACCAATACGATGACCATTATTCACCATGCTTTCGTAGACATATTTGTCTCCAACTGCTGTTTTGTCATAATCGATGCCAGCCTCGTCAAAAGCCTTGTAGAGTCCAAAATTGGACATTACCGTAGTTACTACTGTATTGTTTATTAATTTGCCTCTTTCTTTCAAATACATACCATAGACATATAAGATCAAATCTCCATTGACCACATCACCATTTTCATCTACAGCAATACAGCGGTCTGCATCTCCATCAAAAGCAAATCCAATATCCAAATGTTCCGCCTTTACTAGGGCTTGCAGTCTTTCGATATGAGTCGAGCCACAATCCATATTAATATTGGTTCCATCTGGTGCATTGTGGATGACATAGGTCTTTGCGCCAAGGGCATCAAATACATTCTTCGCCAACATCCATGCACTACCGTTGGCACAATCAAGTCCTACCCTCATATTCTTGTAAGAGCGTGTCGCTAAGGAAATCAGATAGCCGGTATAACGATTTCGGCCTGCAGCATAATCAACTGTGCGTCCGATGTTCTCTCTCGTAGCCAAAGGAAGCTCTTCCATATCTCCATCAAGATATTGTTCAATCTTCAAGATGGTTTCTTCATCCATCTTCTCCCCTTTTCCATTAATCAACTTAATGCCGTTGTCATAAAATGGATTATGGCTTGCAGAAATCATGATTCCACAGTCAAAGTCATCTGTACGAACAACATAAGACACACTTGGTGTTGTAGTTACATGGAGCAAATAAGCATCTGCTCCGGAAGCTGTCAATCCTGCGGAAAGTGCATATTCAAACATATAGCTTGATCGGCGAGTATCCTTGCCAATGACAACTGTGCACCTATTGCCATCTTCTTTATCTTTTCCATAATACCAACCAATAAATCTTCCTACTTTATATGCATGGTCCACGGTAAGGCTGACATTTGCCTCGCCTCTAAATCCGTCTGTTCCAAAATATTTTCCCATATTTTTTATTCCTCCTATGGTCTTTTCCTTGGACTTAAGTATAGCAT
>CAVJBW010000242.1:0-2687 GCA_963647625.1 Lachnospiraceae bacterium | reverse complement strand
CTTTTATATCGTCTGGTATCTGCTTTGACCAAGGCAAAAGTTTTTTTATTTTTTCTTCTGAAAGGCTTTCACCTTTATGCATGCCTCTGCATTCGTCCAAAACATACTTCAAATATTTGTAAACGTCTAATTGATTATGTTTGGCCGTTTCTACGATACTAAATAAGATGCAACTTGCTTCGGCTCCTCTTTCGGTATCATTAAACAGGCTGTTCTTTCTGCTGATAACGTAGGGTTTTACTGCCCGCTCGGCCATATTGTTTTCAAGTTCAAGTCTTCCATCCTCAAATAAGCGCATGGCCTTTTGCTCTTGATTCAAGGCATACTTAATAGCCTGTCCATACTTAGTTGATGGCAGGGTTTTGTCCTTCTCACTTCTACAATAGTCAAAGAAATCTATCATGGCTGCCTTAAGATCACCTAATCGAATTTCTTTCCGTTCTTCGTAGGTAGTGAACCTTATTTCATTATCGATGTGGAAAAGCTTTTCAAGTTTTCTTACCGCCTGATAAGCTCCGGTCTTTCCCCAATCCTTCTTGGGCAAGCCTTTTAAAGCATCCACAAATTCACGCTTTACGTGAACCATACAGGCAACCGGTTTTATTGAAAGCGGCGGAGCACCTGTTTTCTTACTTCGGTTAAGTACTGAATTGTAACAGGTATATCCGTCACACATAACGTAGCCTTTAAATGTACCAAGTACCTCCCTTGCGTCTTCATCGGAACGTCCAGGTCTGTAATTATAAATCACAATAGGATGTTTTTTCTGATATTCGGCGGTTGTTGTAACCCATACGTAAGATTCCTTTTGATTGTTCCCATTGATAACCTTCGTATGAGTCTCATCGCAATGAATAGCGGCTTCTTTCAACTGAATGTCTCTCATCTTGCCGACGATTGGCTTAAAGAATCTAAGGGCGGCGTCTACGCTCCATTTGCAAAGGTTGTTTTTGGTGATTGGAATGTTCATCCTTGCGTAATCCTTTGCCAGACGATCATATGGAAGTGCCAAAACATATTTCTTATGTATGCTATCAGCCACTAATTCAGATGACACCGAAGAATTGTAAAAAAGAGGTTTTAAGGCTCCCTCCTTGTAATGAAATGGATTTTTATCAGTTTCTGCACAGTTTTTGCAAACATACAAGGCCGTAACATATTTCTTTACGTAAACCTTTGGCCGATCGATTGTAAGTTCTTTTCGTATGACATTTCTTACAAATTCAAGCTTTCCTCCGCATTCAGGACAAATCTGTTCCTCAGGTGATTTTACAAACTCAACTGTTATGACTTCCAAGTTAGCAAGATTCTTCTTTGGAATGCCTGATTGATGAGCTCACGAACTTCCTTTTCGCCATTTTGCAGGTTCTCATCCTCAGATGGGCATCCGGACGCAGTGCCAAACTCTTTTTTCATGTACTCTGCAATCGTAATCTGATCGGAAATTTCTTTTTCCGATGATCTTCCGAAGCGCTTTTGCATCGCAATCCTAAACTCTTCCATGAAATGTTCGGCTCTCGCCTCTGCGGCCGTACATCTTTCGTAAAGTTTGATAAATTCATCTTCAAGTTCGGATCTTGAAAGCTTCGATAAATCGATTTGTTCGATTTTTTCCGTTCCCTTATTCATAATAAAATTTTCTCAGAAAGGATGGAAAAAGCTATTGGCCAAACAGAGAAATCTAGACACAGAAAGCCCGAAAAATCGTTGTTTTTCAGGCTTTTTAATGTTGACATATGAGTGAAAATGTGAATGAAAAGTTTAGATGATTTTACGTGCCAAAACCTCTTTGTGGGCACCCTTTTGTTCGATACTTAGACCATCTAAGAGCCAGGATAATTGCTGCTCTGTAACGGGTAGTGTCTTACTTCCGTCTGCTTTACCAGGCCAGTTAAAGGTTCCTGAGTCAAGACGCCTGTAATAAAGCCAAAACCCGTTTTTATCCCAGAAAAGAATCTTCAGCTTATTCCTTGAACGGTTGCAAAATACAAAAAGAGCGTTGTTAAAGGGATCAAGTTCGAATTGATATTTAATCTTTAATAAAAGTCCGTCAATGTTGTTTCTAAGATCCGTGGCTCCCACCGCGAGATAAACAGGGCACGAAGGTGTTATTCTTAGCATGATTCTTTTAAAACCTCCAAGATACTTAGAAGATCGTCTTTATCAAATCCGCTATGAAGGATCAAAGAAAATGCTCCGATTTTTAATTCGATTGGAATATCGATCTGCTCGATGTGTTTTGTACCTTCCTGTAATTTTTTAGATGTTTCTTCTTGAGTCCCTGGTGCCTTGACAGTTGTATTAGATAATTCCAAAGAAATGAAGCTTGGATTTTTCGTTTTCTCCGATTTTTCCTGAAGCATCTGCCTGCGTTTTGATGCAATATCGTTTAAATGGTTGTGCCCTGCTGATTTTGAGAAGCCGTTAAGTTTCGAAAAGGCTTCCACGGAAAGATTTGAATTCAAAAAATCTTCTCTTATTTTTTCCCAGTTATAAGTAGTTCGTGTAGACATAAGTTAACCTCCTAATGGGCATTATGAAGGTTGATTTACTTACAGTCTAGACGCTTGTGTAGATACGCTTACAGCCGGACTGGGTGCATTTATCGGAAAATGCCGATGGGATTGCCATGAACTCCTATTTTGCAGAACATCCGGAGCAGATCGTAGGAAAGATGGAAATGGTAT
>CAVJBW010000241.1:0-2702 GCA_963647625.1 Lachnospiraceae bacterium | reverse complement strand
GATTAACTATAAATACATCTCTAAACGCATCTGTAAGATCAAGTGAAGCAGATGTATTATTTTCATCTCCAGCAGATTTTAGCATGTCATTAAAAATACCAGTTAATCCATTTTCATCTTCTTTATCAGATTTAGACTTTTCAAACTGCTCTCTAAAGACATCCTCCATATCTTTTTTATACTTTTCTTCACTCTTTGCAAATTCAGAATTAAATATTTCTTCTAAACTCCGATAACTATCTGCATCATCTCCAAAATTCTTTTCAAAAGTATCATGTAATGAATTTGAAATACCAGATTCTAGATTTGCAAGTTCTTCTTCTGTTTCTGGATAGACATCTAAAGAATCTTTACTGACAAGTTCTGAATTACGTTCAAATTCTCCAAAATCTGGATTCATCGAAGAATTTTTCTCTGCAACAGATAATCCTGAATCATCGAATGGCTCTTCCATTGTTGGTGTTTCTTCAACGTTCATATTGGGTGGAGCTTCCATATTTCCACCTTCTGGTTGAGGTGGTGGAACATTTGGTACATTAGGTATTTCACCACTTGGTGCTTGTGGTGGTTGCATACCACCAGCCTGTCCTGGGTCTTGTTGTGTAAGATACTTCTCTGGATCTAACCAAATACGTCCAGCTGTTGGTGTTCCATCTGCAGAAAGTTTCTGCTGCATAAGTTCAGTCTGTGACTTAAATAATGCTTCTCTTCTTACATTAACTTCATTTTCTTTAATTTCACTATCATTCCAACCAAAGACCTTTTTCAAAATAATGTTCTTAGATAAAAAGTCTAGAGAACTTGCTGAAGACATTATAGTCAAAAAGTCATTAAATCGTTGTTCAGCCTGATATGTCTCAAACATTGATGGCGGATTCATTACGATATCAAAATCACTCTCCGACATATCATATTTGTCAAATAGACCACGAAGTCTAAGATGTGTAATAAATGTTTTCTTTATAGCAGCAGAAAATACTTGCTGATATCTTACTATCATCTTAGCAAATGAAAACTCTTCATTCTGAATAGAATTCTTATCTTGTCTATTTGCCTGTGATTCAGAATATCTACTCCATGGTATACCCATAAATTTGAGTATTCTACGAAGAAAATATTCAACATCGTGCATTTCATTATATCGTGCAGTATTGTTAAGGCTGGTTACTGTTGCGCCACCAGCTTCAGATGTCTTCCAGAAATAATATGCGTCTAACATTGTTTCTGAATTATAGACATTTGTAAGATTACCACTTCCTTGTAATGCTTTCTTAGCACGACGTTGTTCAACAAAGTTTCTAACAAAATTCTTAGCTTCCTTTGGCTGGAATCCTGTCATGTCAAGATTAAAACATAATTTATCAGGTGCTCTTGTTATTCTTAAGATAACCATTGCATCGTGCATAAGTAGAAGCTGACGCACTGGAACAACTACTTTTTCAATCTGAGGAAACACTATTGACCCATCTTCAGACATTACTCCGGAATTAGCATATGTAACCTGCTCCCAAGGAAGAACTATCTTGTTCCGCATATCTTGAGAATATGTATATGTATACATTGGAACTTGACGAATCGCGTTGAACATTGTCGATGACTGTCCACCATATGATGCTGATCCACCGCCATATGCGCCAAACTGCATACAAGTTTTCATCTTCTCTGGATCAATATACAGACCACAAACTTGACCACTTGTTCTATCTCTTAGAAAATCATAAAATACATTTGGGATATACTTAGCACCTATTACTCCATATTCAGGATGGTTTGGATCTATTACATTTTCAAAGCAAAGTTCACCTTCTATAATGAACTTTCGCATCATATTATATCCGTTTGCTCTAAGATCAAAATTTGACACCATATGTTTGAATTCATCAACAATAATAGTATCAACACCATCACCATACTTTTCAGTATCAATTTTAAATTTAAGCTTTATGAAATTACCTTCAATATCCTCATGTACGAAATCATTAGCAATTTCATTTATACACCAATCAAGTTCTGGATATCGAGCGATATTGTCATATGCCTGAAGTCTTGCTACTTTATTTGTATCTACTGGAACCGCAAGTCCAAGATGAGATGATTCAAATGAAACATCAACATCGTTAGCATGATTAAACACACCAGCAGATCCAAATGGAAGAGTTGGTGAGTTAGATCCAGATCTTTCTGAACCAATAGAGATAGCATTCTGTGTGACAGAATATTTCTCGACAGTTTTACGTATTGAAGCACGTGCTGTATCTAGAAACTCTCTACCAGATGGATTGTTTGGTATACCACGTTCACTATCATCAAAATCATCTGGGCTTTCATAAGGAAAATTATTAGACGCATCGCTCATATTAAACGATGGCTCCTTATTGCCTCTCCACTTCTGGATTATAGTGTCAAAAAACATGGATCAATTTAAAGTATATTTCAAAAACGTATAATGCGAGAATGTGTAACGCTCTGATTTATAGATTCTTCTCCATATTTCTGGAAATATTCAAGCATTCTAACATAATCAGGCTGATCACATTTACGTGCAATATCTAAAAGAGTTAATCCTTCATAAGATTTACGTGATAAATCTGTAACTGGAAGAAGTTCTCCGAATAGATTTGGTGAAGGATGTCCATTCAATATTGTAAGCATTGCTGCTGAATAAGCACCATCAGAATCTTTACGAATATCATCTCTTGCAC
>CAVJBW010000240.1:0-2711 GCA_963647625.1 Lachnospiraceae bacterium | reverse complement strand
TCTTAATTCCGGTCTTGCTTCTTTCCTTTTCTTCTAACTGGGCAAGCCAAGATTTCCCGTCATTTTTGGCATTTCTCAGGCGATCTATTTCTTCATGATAGCCTTCTTTAATCATCCCTCCATCTCTAAGAAGGAGAGGTGCATCCTCTACAATAGCCTGATCAATTAGGGAACATATATCTTCAAGTGGATCTAACTTGTCATATAGATTTTTTAATAAGTCGCTAGAAAAGTCCTGCAATATGGTTTTTATTCCAGGAAGCATGGCAAGGGAAGTCTTAAAAGCGATTAAGTCTCGAGGATTGGCGCTTTGATAAGTAACCCGGCTAATCAAACGCTCCAAATCATAGATGGGACTTAAGTATTCACGAATTTCTTCTCTAGAAATCATCTCTTTTAATAATTCTTCAATAGCATCTTGTCTTTGAAGAATCTGATTTTCCTCAAGTAAGGGCTGTTCAATATAACTTCGAAGCATGCGAGCTCCCATGGCTGTTTTTGTTTTGTCTAACACCCAAAATAAGCTTCCCCTTTTTTGCTTTTCTCGCATGGTCTCTATGAGTTCTAGATTTCGCCTTGTAAAACTATCTATCACCATGTATTTTCCAAGACGATAAGGATGAATTGCTGTCATTTGATCCAAGTCATTTTTTTGTGTTTCGGCAAGATATCGTAACAAGGCACCTGCCGCTACTGTTCCAATAGGATAATCCTGCAAGCCTAATCCTTCTAGATGCTTCACTTTAAAATGATCTAAAATCGTCTTCTTTGCTGTCTCATCCTCAAAATACCAGTCCTCTAAGGGAGATAGACAAGTATTAAGCTTATGCTTGATTTCCTCTAGATCAAAGCCGCTTACCGTGAAAGAATCATTACAAATAATTTCCGAAGGGGAATACTTGTAGATTTCATCCATAATTTTACGAAATGAATCCACCTCTGTCGTATAAAAATCTCCCGTAGAAACATCGGCGATTGCTATGCCATAACAATTAATGGTATAAACAATGCACATCAAGAAGTTATTTTTCCCATCTTCAAGTAGCGAAGAGTCTAGATTCGTACCTGGAGTGACGATTCGTACTACTTCTCTTTTGACCAAGCCTTTCGCAAGCTTTGGATCTTCTACCTGTTCACAAATAGCAACCTTATAACCTTTTGAAACAAGGCGATTTAAATAAGATTCTGCAGCATGATAAGGCACTCCACACATAGGAGCTCTTTGTTCAAGACCACAAGCTTTGCCAGTTAAGGTAAGTTCTAGTTCCTTGGAGACAATTTTGGCATCTTCAAAAAACATTTCATAAAAATCACCTAAACGATAAAAAAGGATGCAATCTTTATATTCTTCTTTTGTTTTGATATATTGCGCCATCATAGGGGTAAGTTCTGACACTTTTTTTATATCTCCTTACTAAATATTTGCTGGGTGATAGCTGCAGGCAATTCTTTCCGCAACTCGAAGTCCATCCATTGCTGCAGAGGTTATTCCCCCAGCATATCCTGCTCCTTCACCACATGGATAAATTCCCTTAATATTACTTTGAAAATCCTCATCTCTGTGAATCCTTACCGGCGAAGAGGTCCGACTTTCAATACCTGAAACAATTACATCTGGACGGTTAAAAGACGGTATTTTTGTTGCAAAATATTCCATGCCTTCTATGAAAGAGTCCGCAATCACTTCTGGGAAAATATTTCGCACATCAGCAAAGGTATGATTTCCTTTGGTTTGGCTAACAAATTCGCCATAAGAATTGCTGATGCGCCCATCTTTAAAGTCTTGGTATAACTGCTGTGGAATCGCTCCGTTCCCTGCCAGATAGGCTCTTTTTTCCATTTCTTCTTGGAAGGCAATTCCTGCTAAGGGACCCTGTCCATAGTCTTCAAAATCCTTAGGGGTTACCGAGACAATGATTGCACTATTGGCATTAGACCCATTTCTTCCGGAATAGCTCATACCGTTAATGGCCAACCTATTCTCCTGGGAGGAAGCATTGACCACATATCCACCAGGGCACATACAAAAAGAGTATACACCTCTTTGATTCGATAACTTGGTATGAACCTTGTATGGTGCTGCCTTTAAGGCAGGATGTTTGATCTGATGATATTGAAGATCATTGATCATTTCCTGTGGATGTTCGACTCGATAGCCAACGGCAAAAGGCTTTGCTTCCATGGAGATATTCTTTTTCTCTAACATGCGAAAGGTATCCCTTGCGCTATGCCCAATAGCTAAGATCAAAGCGGAACAAGGAATCTGCTCTTGGTTATTAATTTCAATTCCCACTAGCTTTTGATCTTGCAAAGTAAGATTGGTAAGCTGGCTATTATAGTATATCTGGCCACCTAAGCTTAAGATTTCCTGTCGGATATTTTTCAAAAAGGAAACTAACAAGTCCGTTCCAATATGAGGCTTGGCATCATATAAGATTTCCTTTGGAGCCCCAAAAAGATGAAAAATCTTCAGCACTTCTTTATTTCTAATATCTTTAACGGAAGTATTGAGCTTCCCATCCGAAAAAGTTCCAGCGCCGCCTTCCCCAAATTGCACATTACTTGCCAGGTTCAATTTGCCATGATCCCAAAATTCTTGAACATCTTTGATTCGCTCATCTACCGTTTTTCCTCGTTCAAACAAAATAGGGGAAAAGCCAGCTTTTGCAAGCATATAAGTAGCAAAGAGACATGCTGGACCACTTCCAATG
>CAVJBW010000239.1:0-2711 GCA_963647625.1 Lachnospiraceae bacterium | reverse complement strand
AGGAGCTCATTATGCTCATATTGATGTTATGGACGGAATGTTTGTACCTAGTATTTCTTTTGGATTGCCAGTAATGAAATCTTTGAAAAAAACAACAGACATTCTTTTTGATGTACATCTCATGATCGAAGAGCCTGATCGCTATATCCAGGAATTCAAGGATGCTGGAGCAGATATCATTACCGTTCATGCGGAAGCCTGCAAGCATTTAGACCGGACAATTTCCCATATTCATGAGGTAGGTGCAAAGGCAGGTGTGGCACTGAATCCAGCGACTAGTCTAGAGACGATTCGTTATGTATTGCCAAATCTTGACTTGGCTTTGATTATGTCTGTGAATCCTGGATTTGGAGGACAAAAGTACATCGACTATTCCACCAACAAAATTAAAGAACTTAGAGCCATGTGTCAGGAGGTAAATCCGGATATTTTACTAGAAGTAGATGGAGGCATCAAGCTTACCAATGTGGAAGAAGTGATTGAAGCTGGAGCGAATATGATTGTGGCAGGTTCTGCTGTATTTAAGGATGATATAGCACAAAATGTCAAAGACTTTTTGAAGCGAATGAATCCATAGAAAAGGAGAAGCATGAAAGTAGCAATTGTAAGTGGTGGACTAATTGAAAATGATTTTGTGGATGCATATCTAAAAGAAGGCTTTGACTACCTAATAGCAGCAGATCGTGGACTTTGTTATTTTTATGAAAGTCACAGAAAGCCGGATATGATCCTAGGAGATTTTGATTCTGTCGCAGAAGATATTTTAAAATATTACCAACAAATCATGCCACAGCAGATTCAGATATTTCCTTCTCAAAAGGATGAGACAGATACCGAACTTGCTATTTATGAAGCTTTAAAACAATCTCCAGAAGAGATTCACTTGCTAGGAGCAACGGGAGGGCGAATGGACCACTTTATGGGAACCTTAAAGAATCTAGGTCTAGGCCTTTTTACAGAGACTATCATTTATTTGGTTGATTCAAACAACCGTATTCGAATGATAAATGAGGGCATTACAACTTTAAAAAAACAAGATGCTTTCGGAAAGTATTTTTCCATCATTCCTTATGAACATTCGATAAAGGGTCTAAGCATTACAGGAGCAAAGTACAATGTTACTGATTGTTGTTTAGAAGGCTTTATTAGCCGAGGAGTGAGTAATGAAATCATAGATGAAGAAGCTAGAATTGAAATTAGACATGGAAAAGCATATTTGTGCGAAAGTCGAGATTGACTTGGTACTTTAGTCTTGACACAAGTCAAAGATGGTACTATACTCATAGATATCAAAGAAAGGATATTAGAGTGAATTATATTTTTTATAGTTTCTTTATGAAAAGCAGCATACCAAAAGGGTATGTTGCTTTTTTGTATTGTATGGGAAACTTCCTTTCGAAAGGAGAAAAACTCTTATTATGGAAATATTAAGGCGAATATGCTAGAGTTATAAAGATGGAAAAACAAAGACAAGGATTCATAAGTAAAAAGAATATATTACCCACGATCTGCAAGGGATACCTTGTGGCTATGCTTGGGATTTTTCCACTTGTTGAGTGGCAGGGATATCAGAAGATCATGCAAGGGAAGGCAGTCTTTGCCCTAGTTGTAAGCCTGATTTTTCTTGGGATTTTTATCACTTTTTTTGCTAGAGAACAAAAGGGGCAATGGTTGAAACACAGAGGTGACCATCTCTTCTTTTGGAGCATGTGCATTTTTTTGTTTGCTACCTTTTCATGGCTTCTATCTTCAAATAAAGTGAATTCTTTCCTAGGGAGTCAGGGTCGATATTTTGGTTACCTAGCCATTGTGCTGAGCCTGTTGATCTTTTCTCTTTTAACAATCAAGAGCAGTCTAAATGAGCAGATTGTATGGATCATAGGACTTTGTCATCTCTTTATTTTTGTAATTGCTATAATGAATCATCTAGGCTGGAATCCTTTTTGGTTATGTGAAACCTATGACAGCGCCAAAAGCTCGTTGATTTCTACCTTGGGCAATCGCAATACCATGGCAGCTTTTTTGTCTTTGCTGGCAGGAGTGGGGATTCCTTCCTTTTTGCTGGAAAAGAAAAAAAGAAGGAGAAGATTTCTAGCAATTTATCTTTATTTTGCTTATATGGCCATGGCTGCGGCAGGGTCGGATAGTATCTTTTTAGTGCTGGCGGTAGTGCTGGGGATAACCTTGATTTATAGCCTAAAGGCTTATAGCCGCTTGATTCGATGGACCTACAACACCATCTTGATGTGTGTTGCTTTTTTAGTGGACCAGGGGCTTAGAGGACTTTTTAAAGAGAGAGCTTGGAGAGTAGAAGGGTTTTGGAAGCTATTGCAGGAAAGCCACTTGATGGTGTGGATCCTTGTTATCCTAATTGCAATTTTGATTTTTGCAGTTGCGATGAAAATGAAGGAGAAGGAGTACATTCATAAAGGTGTATCCATTCTCTGTGCAATTATCATGCTTGTGCTTGCAGCTTTATTGATCGCAAGCCTGGTTTTTGGCTGCAGGATTTATAGTGAAAGTCAAGCGGCGTCAGTATTTGGTGATTTCAAAGAATTTTTATATTTTTCTGATCGTTGGGGAACGAATAGGGGGCGAATATGGAGAGCAAGTATCAATGCATATGCCCACTTCCCAGTCTTAAATAAACTAGTAGGAATTGGCTGTGGCATGGGATATGAGGCTTTTTCCCTTTATGACCATTCCAATGC
>CAVJBW010000238.1:0-2724 GCA_963647625.1 Lachnospiraceae bacterium | reverse complement strand
ACAAAGTATTGATTGCTGACTTTACAATCTGTCTCTTTCGTACTTCTTCTGCATTTTCTTCCTTTACTGATCGCATCATCTCAAGCCCTACTACCGTTGTACCATATTCGCTGAGAATAATATCATCAATATCATAAGGTTTGTTTACGCGATAAACAAATAAGGTTCCTAGCCTCTCTCCTGCAATATCAATTGGTGTAATAATTGCACAATATTTTTCTATATTTTTTTGAAATCCCAAAGTTTCAAGATTTACATTCTCTTTAGTGGAAAGAATTCCTAGGAGTCTCTCATTTAGTAAGCTATCAATAAGACCCCCAACCTGACCAAGTAAAAGCTCGTCAATCTCCTCAATACTGTCACACAAGCTAACACCTAAGACTTTTCCTTTTTTTGAAATTACTAAAATATTGGATTCTAGAATATCTGTAAGAACCTCACATATGTCATTAAATACTACCTTAGATTTATTGTTATTGTGTAATAGCTTGTTAATTTTTCTAGTTTTATCTAGGAGCTGGACACTCATGATTTAACCTCCCAACAAAAAATAATCTGAATAGTCACAACAATAATAACATCTTAAAGTGTTATTTGCAACAATTCAGATTATTTTTATAGTAAAAAAGTCATATTTTATTAAGACTATTTTCTGTTTTACTCCGAAGCTTCTTGTTTTTTCAGGTCCAAAATCGTCTTGCAATTCTGATCAGCACATACTAATTTAGAGCCTTTTTCAATCATATAACCGCCACAAGTAGGGCATTTGGTAAGAGAAGGCTTCTGCCAGGACATGAAATCACACTCTGGATTATTTTCGCAGCCATAGTATTTGCGTCCTTTTTTGGTTTTCTTAAGAACCACGTCCTTTTGGCAAATTGGACATGGAACTCCGATTTTTTCATAATATGGCTTGGTATTTCTGCAATCAGGAAAGCTTGGGCAGGCTAAGAATCGTCCATGGGGACCATACTTAATTACCATGTTTGCTCCACACTTTTCACAGATTACATCCGTCTTTTCATCCTCGATTTCTACTTTTTCAAGTTCTTCTTCAGCCACTTTAATAGACTCAGCTAAATCAGGATAAAAATTGCGAATAACCATCTTCCAGTCAATACTTCCTTCTTCAATTTTATCTAACAAGGACTCCATATTAGCCGTAAAGGTTTCATCCACAATGGTTGGAAATGCTTCCTTCATAATAGAATTCACCACTTCACCAAGCTCTGTCATGTATAATTGTCTTCCTTCTTTGGCAATATATCTTCGATTCAAAATCGTCGAAATCGTTGGAGCATAGGTACTTGGCCTTCCGATTCCAAGCTCCTCTAAGGTTCTTACTAGGGAAGCTTCCGTATAATGTGCTGGTGGCTGAGTAAAATGCTGTTTTTCTTCAAATTCCTGGAAAGAAAGCTGGGTGTTTTCTTCAATTCCCTTGAGCATTACTTTCTTTTCATCTTCATTTTCATCTTCCACAGAATAAACCGACATAAATCCGTCAAATTTTATTTTGGATGCATTTACATTGAAGTAGTACTCACCCATCTTGATCTTTACTGCTGTGCTCTCATAAATAGCCGGGGTCATACGACTCGCAACAAATCGATTCCAGATCAATTGATAAAGACGAAACTGATCTCTCGATAATGACTCCTTCACCATAGATGGTGTCAATGTTACATCGGTTGGCCTAATTGCTTCATGCGCATCTTGAATTTTATTATTATTCTTCGCTTTTGCCTGTGGTTTGCCTATATATTCCTGTCCATGAGCCTCTTTAATAAAGGCTTCTGCTGCTTTTTCAGCCTCTTCAGAAACTCTAGTAGAATCCGTACGCAAGTAGGTAATCAAAGCTACGGTTCCTTTTTTCTTGATTTCTACACCTTCATAGAGCTGCTGTGCACATCTCATAGTCTTTACCGTAGAGAAATTAAGACGCTTAGAGGCTTCCTGCTGCATGGTACTTGTGGTAAATGGCAAAGGTTGTTTCTTTACTCTTTCTGACTTTTTAATTTCTGAAATTTCAGGAGTAAATCCTTGAATCTCACTTATGATGGCATCTACTTCTTCCTTAGAAGAGAGATTCATTCGTTTATCCTTATGACCGTAGAAATGGGCTAAAAGAGGTTTTTTCTCTCCTTGTGGAAGGATTTTGGCATCTAAAGTCCAGTATTCATCCGGAATAAATGCATTGATTTCCTCTTCACGGTCTGCAATAATGCGCAAAGCTACAGATTGTACTCTACCAGCACTTAAACCACGCTTTACTTTGGCCCATAGCAAAGGAGAAATTCCATATCCTACCAAGCGGTCTAATACTCTTCTTGCTTGCTGAGCATCTACTAAGCCCATGTTGATTTCTCTAGGATTTTTCAAGGATTCTTTTACTGCATTTTTGGTAATTTCATTAAAGGTAATTCTTGAACAATTCTTATTTTCCAACTTAAGAGCGTGGGCAAGATGCCATGAAATCGCTTCTCCCTCACGGTCAGGGTCAGTTGCAAGATAAACTTTTTCTGACTTTTTCACTTCTTTTCGAAGGTTGGCAAGAACGTCTCCTTTTCCTCGAATGGTGATATAATGAGGCTCAAAATCATTCTCAACATCTATGCCCATGCTACTTTTTGGCAAATCACGAACATGTCCATTAGAAGCTGCCACTTCATAATTCTTTCCTAAAAATTTTTTAATTGTCTTCACCTTGGCTGGTGATTCCACAAT
>CAVJBW010000237.1:1216-2728 GCA_963647625.1 Lachnospiraceae bacterium | reverse complement strand
AAGACCAAGGGTACAGACAAGGCTCTTGATCTTATGGTTTATCTTGGAAGTATTTTATCTTTTGTTGGAATCATAGGATATTTCATAGAACCAATAAAAGAAATTGTCTACGAAGGACAGCGTTTTTCTGGAAGTTTTTCCTATGCCAATACCTGCGGAATCTTTTTGCTCCTATGCGTAGTTTGGTTAGGAGATAAAAAAATCCTTAGCAAGATGCAGCTGCTTCAATATGTGCTTTTGCTAGTGGGAATAGGTCTGACGGGTAGCCGTATCGTTTATGTACTGACAATTGGCAGCGTGCTCTATTTGATAATTAAGAATCGCAATAAGAAAATGATCTTGGTGACAGTAGGGCTTTTCATTGTGGCTATTATCCTTGTGCTGACCCAACATAGTGACATACTGAGTCGAATCAAGGAGATTTCCTTAGGGGAATCTACCTTTGTGGGAAGATTGCTATATATGCAAGATGCCTTGCCCTTATTGTTTCAACATCCTTTTGGCATGGGTTATATGGGATATTATGAGGTGCAAAATGCCATCCAAAGTGGCTGGTACTCCACTCAATATGTGCACAATGATTTCTTGCAGCTTGCCCTTGATGTAGGAATCATTCCTTTGGCGATTTATATGGCAGGCTTAGTCTATGCATTAATTAGTCGTAAGGTTTCCTTGACCAAAAAGGTTATGATCCTTATTTTGGCCTTGCATGGACAGTTTGATTTTGATCTTTCCTTTGGAGCTATGTTCTTGATCATGATGCTCCTGTTAGATGAAGTAAAACTACCTTTCCAAAAAGAAATCGTCTGTAAAGTGCCAGTGAAGGTAGTTAGTCTGGTCTTGATTGGAGTGGGAATATATCTGTCGATTCCTTTAATGGCCTATGAGGCGGGGGATAATGCTTTGGCCTATCGGCTGTATCCGTGGCATACGCAGGCTCAGATTGAGCTTTTGTCCGAGGAAAGTGATGTGGATCAGGCTGAACAGCTAGCAGATGATATCCTATCTAGAAATGAGTATTGTGCCCTGGCTTATTTTGCTAAAGGCATGGTCGCAGATATTGAAGGAGATTATGAAAAGATGGTTGATTATGGACGAAAAGCCATTGATCTAGACTATTTCAATATTGCAGAATATCAAAATTATACATCCCTGCTTTATGATGGCCTAGTGAGCGGAGATTCACAGGCCTATGAGAGATGCAGAAAGGAAGTTCTTGCAATGCCAAAGCTTATGGAAGAAAACAAGAAAAAGCTAAGCACAAGGGGAAAACAAATTACAGATCAGCCTGAACTTGAAGTGGATGAGACACTTCAGGAAATTATTGATGCAGTCAAGTAAAAGGCATTGAATTCTTGCTATAAAAGTGATAAATTAATAGATGGACGACAACGTAGGTTTGCCGTAGATTTTATATTTAAATATTTTAGGAGGAACATCATGGCAAAAACAAAAGTGATTTCTGCAAAGGAAGCCGCTGCCTTGATTAAAGATGGCGACACCGTATTGATC
>CAVJBW010000237.1:0-1206 GCA_963647625.1 Lachnospiraceae bacterium | reverse complement strand
GTATTGATCGGTGGATTCATGACAAACGGAACGGCTAAGACAATCTGTAACGAAGTTACAGCAAAAGATCTTACAGTTGTATGTAACGACGGTGGATTTGAAAATGAAGGAACAGGACGTTTACTTCACAATGGTTGCATTAAGAGATTAATTGCAACTCACGTTGGATTGAACAAAGAAGTAGCAGCAAAGTTCAATGAAGGAAGCTTAGATCTGAAGCTTCAGCCACAGGGAACTTTGGCAGAGCAGGTTCGTGCAGGCGGAGCTGGTCTTGGTGGATTCTTAACACCAACCGGTGTTGGTACAATCGTAGCTGATTCTTCTTCTGCAACAACTCTTGAAGGTAAGAAAGTTGTAGAAATGGATGGCAAGGAATATGTTCTTGAAAAGGCAATCACTGGTGATGTTGCAATCGTACAGGCTTATGTTGCTGACGAGACAGGTAACCTTCGTTACAAAGGTTCTACAAGAAACTTCAATCCACTTATGGCATCTGCAGCAACTATTACAATTGCTGAAGTTGAGAAGATTGTTCCAGCAGGAGAGATTGGCCCTGATTATGTAGAAACTCCACATGTATATGTAGATTATTTAGTAGTAAAGGAGGAAGCATAAGATGGAAAGAAGTGAAATTAAACCTTTTATCGCAAAGCGTGTAGCAAAAGAAATTCATGATGGCGATGTAGTAAATCTTGGTATCGGACTTCCAACTATGGTACCTGATTATATTGATCCTTCTATTAAGATTACACTTCAGTCTGAGAATGGTTTCATCGGACTTGCAGCTGTAGATGAAAGCAACCCAGACAAGGATTATATTGTAAATGCAGGTGGACAGCCAGCAGGTGTTGAAAAAGACGGAATGTTCTTTGATTCTTCTGTTTCATTTGGTATCATTCGTGGTGGTCACGTAGATGCAACTGTACTTGGTTCTCTTCAGGTAGCAGAGAATGGAGATATTGCAAACTGGATTATCCCAGGTAAGATGGTTCCAGGAATGGGCGGAGCTATGGACCTTGTAGTAGGTGCTAAGAAAGTTATCGTAGCAATGGAACATACTCAGAAAGGTGCTCCTAAGATTCTTAAGGAGTGTACACTTCCACTTACAGCTCAAAAGCAGGTTAACTTAATCATTACTGAAATGGGTGTAATGGAAATTACAGACAAGGGAATCGTACTTACAGAGTACAACCCAGAATTCACAGT
>CAVJBW010000236.1:0-2769 GCA_963647625.1 Lachnospiraceae bacterium | reverse complement strand
TGTCTTAATTACTCCTAATAGAATATTCTCATCTCCTAGAATTGATTTATAATATTCTATTTTTTTCTTAAGCTCTGCATACTCTTCTTCTAATTTGTCTCTTTCAAGTCCTGTCAGCTGTCTTAATCGCATATCTACAATTGCTTGTGCCTGGGCTTCTGTAAATGCAAATCTTGCAATTAATCCTTCTTTTGCTGCCTGTGTATTTGCGCTTGCTCTTATAATTTTGATTACTTCATCAATATTATCCTGAGCAATTAACAAACCTTCTACAATATGAGCTCTTTCTTCTGCTTTGTTGAGTTCATATCTTGTTCTTCTTGTTATAACTTCTTTTTGGTGGTCTAGATAATGGCCTAGTAATTCTGGTAAAGTTAATATTTTTGGTTGGTTATCCACAAGTGCAAGCATGATTACACCAAATGTATCTTGCAGCTGGGTGTGCTTGTATAATTGATTTAATACGATATTTGGATTTACGTCTCTTCTTAGTTCAATTACGACTCTCATTCCTTGTCTGTCGGATTCGTCTCTAAGATCTGTAATTCCATCTACCTTTTTTTCTTTATGAAGCTCTGCAATCTTTTCTACTAGCTTTGCCTTGTTGACCATATATGGAAGTTCCGTTACCACGATACGGTTTTTTCCATTATCCATAGGCTCAATATTGGTAACTGCTCTTACTCTTATCTTGCCGCGGCCTGTTCGATAGGCTTCATTTATTCCTGTTGTTCCTAATATTTCTGCTCCTGTTGGAAAGTCAGGACCTTTTACAATTTCAAGAAGTTCTTCAATGGTTGTATCTCTATTTTCTTCTACGCGGTTGTCAATTATTTTTACAACTGCACCAATGACTTCTTTTAAGTTGTGTGGTGGAATATTGGTAGCCATTCCTACTGCAATTCCTGTTGTTCCATTTACTAAAAGATTTGGAAAACGTGATGGAAGGACAACTGGTTCTTTTTCTGTCTCATCATAGTTCGGCATAAAGTCAACTGTGTCTTTGCCCAAATCTTCAATCATGTGGTTGGCAATCTTGGATAATCTTGCTTCTGTATAACGCATTGCTGCTGCGCCATCTCCGTCAACAGATCCGAAGTTACCATGACCATCTACGAGGGTGTATCTCATAGACCAGTCTTGAGCCATATTAACCAAAGCTCCATAGATAGAACTATCTCCATGTGGATGATATTTACCCATGGTATCTCCTACGATTCTTGCACACTTTTTATGTGGCTTATCGTAAGTGTTACTCATTTCATTCATGGAATATAAAATACGCCTTTGAACTGGTTTTAAACCATCTCTTACATCTGGCAGCGCTCTTGATACAATTACACTCATGGCATAATCGATATAAGAGTTTTCCATGGTTTTTCTTAAATCCACATCATTAATATTATCAAAAATTTTGTCATCCATTTAAATGACCCTCCTGTAGGTCTTTATCCTTAAATATCGAGATTTTGTGCAAACTTGGCATTTTTCTCAATAAATTCTCGTCTTGGTTCTACCTTATCACCCATTAAAGTCATGAATGTCAAATTGATTTCAGAACTATAATCTTCATCATATACAACTCTGTGGAGAATTCTTGTTTCTGGATCCATTGTGGTTTCCCATAATTGATCGGCATCCATTTCTCCAAGACCTTTGTATCTTTGTATCTTATTATTTCCATCACGACCTATTTCTGTCATGATTTTATTTAGTTCGTCATCACTATAGGCATACCATACTTTTTTTGCTCTCTCCACTTTGTAAAGTGGTGGTTGAGCAAGATATACATGGCCTTGTTTTATCAGCTCTGGCATGAATCGATATAAGAATGTAAGCATTAAAGTACTGATATGGGCACCATCTACATCGGCATCTGTCATTATGATAATTTTGTTATATCTTAACTTTGAAATATCAAAATCTTCATGAATACCTGTTCCAAATGCTGTAATCATGGCTCTAATCTCTGCATTTGCAAATATCTTGTCTACTCTGGCTTTTTCTACGTTAAGGATTTTTCCACGAAGTGGCAAAATCGCTTGAGTCTTTCTTGATCTAGCTGTCTTAGCAGAACCACCTGCGGAATCTCCTTCCACTATAAAAATCTCACAATTCTTAGGATCTTTATCTGAGCAATCTGCTAATTTACCTGGAAGGGCAGATCCTTCTAGGGCAGTCTTTCTTCTTGTTAAATCCCTTGCCTTTCTTGCTGCATCTCTTGCTCTTTGTGCTAAGAGTGATTTTTCGCAGATAATTTTGGCTACTGCTGGATTTTGTTCAAGAAAAATTGTTAAATGCTCATTGACGATAGCATCTACTGCTCCTTTTGCCTCACTATTTCCAAGCTTTTGTTTGGTTTGTCCTTCAAACTGTGGTTCTTCGATTTTTACACTAATTACTGCCGTCATTCCTTCACGGATATCTTCTCCTGTAAGGGCTGGGTCTGAATCTTTTAAAATTTTATTTGCTTTTGCATAAGAATTAAAAGTTCTTGTTAGTGCATTTCGAAATCCTGTCAGGTGCATACCACCTTCTGGTGTATTAATATTATTTACAAAACTGATGGTATTTTCTGTAAAAGAATCATTATGCTGTAAAGCGACTTCTACATAGACTCCATCTTTGGTTCCTTCACAATAAATGACATCATTATAAGCAGGCTCACTACTTCCATTGAGGTAAGTAACAAATTCCTTGATTCCTCCTTCGTAGTGAAATACTTCTTCTACAGGCTCTTGTCCTCTATCATCTATTAAAGTTATATGT
>CAVJBW010000235.1:0-2771 GCA_963647625.1 Lachnospiraceae bacterium | reverse complement strand
CATTTAATTTGCTGAAAAACGCAGAAAACGGATGCAGATAAAGCGCTGATTAATACTTAAGGTCGATGTTGAAAGATAAGCATAGACGCACGAAACCCTCCCAGCCATGATGGCCCGGAGGGTTATTTTTGTTATTCGTCTTTGCTTTCTGGAAGATAGTAAAGCTTTCCATTCTTGGAAATCAGCTGAACTTCCTCTGCATAAAATTCAGATGTGTCTGCTATATGCAATGCTTCATGTCCGGATGCTTGCGCTGAAATCATCGTAGCAGTTTTCTTTTCAATAGAACGGAAATTGAAATCGTCATTAAAAAGGCCCGGTATGAAATGAATTATGCCATCAAATCCAGCTCTCTTTCTTCGAATTTCATCTGTTTCAATTCCTAAGCGTTGTGTTGTTCCATCATGCCATGCGGTAAGACGCTCTTGCGTATCACTTACTTGTTTTGTGTATGTTGGTAATAATGCAACGCACTGCTCTCTTGAAACAGCACCCAGGTGCAATGTGTATCGTAAATCAGAAATCTTATAAAGAACATCTAATAATAACTTCTGATACATAAACCAATTCTGCGCATTTCCTAATGCCTTTTCATAGGATTCATAATCCAGACCAGTTTTCTTTGCAAAACCTGCCAATGTGAGATTTGCTTGTCCAAGAAGCTGTGTACACTCTTCTTCCAAGCTATCAAGTTGCGCAATCTTTGAAAGACGCAACTCATCGTTTTCTAAAATTTCAGATTGGAAATCAGCAATCTTCTTTACATGAGCCACAAGTGAAAATACTCTACTGCGATACTCATTATCCTGAAAATCCTTTATCTGAGAAATACCATCGCTGATTTCACCCAGCTCAGCATTTATCTGCGTCATGTAATACTGGCCAACAACCATTGATACTACAGCCATTGCCGCAGCTGCAGTGTTAGCAACTACCGCAGTTCCTTTTTGCGCTTCTACAGCAACAAGATTGGCATGACCTTTAATTCCATCAGTGCCATGATAGATACCGCGAACAGCACCTTCCATCGCTTTAGAATTAGTCAGTTTGGCGCCTGCAGGAATAACCGCACGATATAACACTTCGCCATTTGCAGCTTGAACTGCCTGTGCAGCATTATTGACTGCATTACCAGCCTGAGCTAATCCCGGAACCAGATTATTAACATGTGCCAGAACCTTGCTATCAGTAATTTCGACCAGCTTAGTATCATCAATCGCCGCTGCCGGAAGCATCTCCATCTGAATAATAAGTTCAGTTTCCTGATTAATCTCAGCAAGCTCATCTTTCTCACTGGTAACCGTTGATGGCACTGATATCAAATCACCTGATGGAATATCTTCACGCTTCTTAAATTTTGTATAAATGATAATGCCTGCTGCTATTGCTATAGCTATGGCAATACCTATTCCTATGTATTCCATATGTTTTGAACCTCCTATTGTTTCTATAATAGGCTTTGCAATTTTCGCGAATTACGTAACATCCTTTAATTCCTTTGACGAAGAAATTATTATCTCTGTCTTGTGTGCATGGATAATTCTGTTAAATTTTTTAATCGTTTCTGCATCTGCAAATCTATGGTCAACAACATTAAAGCCTTCATCTCCTTTAGCAATAAAAACCAGATATTTAGGTGATATCGGAAAAACAAGACCACTACCATTGTCTCTCTCAACAACAGATGATTTATGTTCAAAAGCAGGATTATCAGATGTAATAAAAGTCCCTGCGTTATCATAAGCTTCAAAAAGAATCATCTGACAACCTCTTAACGCAAATTTCACAACATTATGATAAAACCCACCTGTATCTTTAAAAAACATTTTATAGAGTTCGGAATACCATATTCCCGTCATTAACTCATCAGCATACTTTAACCCTTCGTTTGTTTCTATATTTTCTGTTTCAGCATCTTCGTCTTTACACATCAACTCAAAGACAGGATACAACAAGTTTTCTTTTATTTGTGTATAAACACCCATAGCATCAAATTCAGGATTTCTACAAAGCATAATGAAAAAAGACGTCAACATATCTCTTGCAGTATCTACTGGGATAATTCTTTCGCTTCTTCCAAGTCCAACAGGCTGACCGTTATGAACGCTATCAACAAATGAACTCATAGTATTTTCCCAATTTTTTTCTAGGTAATCGTCAAATGATTCTTCTAAAATATAACAATTAAGTG
The DNA here is from genome assembly GCA_963647625.1 of Lachnospiraceae bacterium. Classification (GTDB taxonomy): domain Bacteria; phylum Bacillota; class Clostridia; order Lachnospirales; family Lachnospiraceae; genus Eubacterium_C. The sequence continues at coordinate 580 of CAVJBW010000235.1, read as the reverse complement.
CATCTATCTGGCTTAAAATAGCAGCTTTCTTTGCAACATTACCATCATAATAATAAAAGTCCCAATCATGTATTTCAAAAAAGTGCTTCTTTATACTCTTCTTGGTTTTGATAATGCTATATCCTAATTTTCCATAAACAGGCTGTTTAAATTCATTTCTTAGCAACTCGTAAATCATGTCAACAAACTGTGATTTTACTTTGGCACATGAATTGCAAATAAAAGAATACTTAAAATTGATGGTATACAAATGTGGTTTCCAAAGTACGGAATTTCTGTTTGCTCCATCACCAATACTTCCGTCTTTAATCACATAAATTCCATTGAATTTTTTATCAGGCTCTTTAAGTGTTTCTACTTGCGTTTCCCATGCTTTCATATAAACACGTGGTACAAAATGCTGCTTTTTGGTTGGCATACAAAACGTCCTCCTTCCATAACATCTAATTCACTGCCTACCATTCAACCGACAGTAAAAATGCCACCCACCGCCTTTCGCCTTGGTGACATTACAGAAAATATGATAATCCCATCAGGCAAGCCGAATACCTGTACAGCCTGATAGAAAGCGAGGTCAAGT
>CAVJBW010000234.1:0-2793 GCA_963647625.1 Lachnospiraceae bacterium | reverse complement strand
TTAATAAGGAAACCGCGTGGACGAAATATATTTTATTCTTATTAAAGGAGACGAAAAAAATGGCAAGAAAAGTAGTTTTAGCAAGCGCAGCTCGTACACCAATCGGTAAAATGGGCGGACAGTTCAAAGATGTTCCTGCAGTACAGTTAGGAGCTATTGCAATCAAGGCAGCAGTTGAAAGAGCTGGAATCAAGCCAGAAGATGTTGATGAAGTTATGATGGGATGCGTAATCCAGGCTGGATTAAAGCAGAATCCTGCACGTCAGGCTTCTATTTATGCTGGTATTCCAGAAGAAGTACCTGCATTTACATTGAATGTAGTATGTGGTTCTGGTCTTAAGTGCGTTAACGAAGCAGCTAACATGATTATGGCTGGACAGGCTGATATCGTAGTTGCTGGTGGTATGGAAAACATGTCACAGGGACCTTACGCATTAAAGAAAGCTCGTTTTGGTTACAGAATGAACAATGGTGAGCTTGTTGACTGCATGGTTAATGATGCACTTTGGGATGCATTTAACAACTATCACATGATGATTACAGCTGAAAATATCTGTGATCAGTGGAAATTAACTCGTGAAGAGTTAGATGAGTTTGCAGCAAGATCTCAGCAGAAGGCTATTGCAGCTCAGGAAGCAGGTGCATTTGACGAAGAAATCGTTCCAGTACCTGTAAAAGTTAAAAAAGAAATCATCGAAGTAACAAAAGACGAAGGACCTCGTGCAGGAACAACTGCTGAATCTCTTGGAAAGCTAAAATGCTGTTCAGGAAAAGAAGGCGGACTTGTTACAGCTGGTAATGCTTCAGGAATCAACGATGGTGGAGCAGCTATCGTAGTTATGTCTGAAGACAAGGCAAAAGAACTTGGAATTACTCCACTTGCTTATTTTGAAGCTGGTGCACTTGGCGGATGCGATCCTAAGATCATGGGTATCGGACCTGTACCTGCTACACGTAAGGCTATGAAGATTGCTGGTATCACAGATATCAACGACTTCGATATTATTGAAGCAAATGAAGCATTTGCAGCTCAGTCTGTAGCAGTTCAGAAAGAACTTGGATTCAAGGATGAAGTTCTTAATCCAAACGGTGGAGCTATCGCTCTTGGACATCCAGTAGGAGCTTCAGGATGCCGTATCCTTGTAACTCTTCTTCATGACCTTAAGCACAATGACAAGGCTGAACTTGGTCTTGCTACACTGTGTATCGGTGGTGGAATGGGTTGTGCTACTATCGTTAGAAAGTACAAATAAGCACTGTTCTTCGATTTAATTTAAGAAGTTATCTTGTATGGAGGGAAGGCTTCTTCCCTCCATATAATTTAATGAGGGTGAAAAATCACCTGAAAAATAAATCAGAGAATATGTAATTGATCTGGGTTATTAATTGGCATATCTCTAAAAAAAACATACTCTAAGGAGGAATTAATCATGGTAGTTGGCGTAATTGGAGCAGGAACAATGGGTTCAGGCATTGCACAGGCATTTGCATCTAAGGGATATGATGTTTGCCTTTGTGACATTAATGAAGAATTCGCTGCAAATGGTAAGAACAAGATTCAAAAGGGTTTTGAAAAGAGAATTGCCAAAGGCAAGATGGAACAGTCTGAGGCTGATGAAGTATTAGCTAGAATCAAAACAGGTGTAAAAGATATCTGTACAGACTGTGACTTGATTATTGAAGCTGCAATTGAAAATCTTGAGATTAAGCAGCAGACATTTAAAGAATTACAGGATATTTGTAAGAAGGATGCAATCTTTGCTACAAATACATCATCTCTTTCAATTACTGCAATTGGACAGGGATTGGATCGACCAATGATTGGTATGCATTTCTTCAATCCAGCACCAGTTATGAAATTGGTAGAAGTTATTGCTGGATTAAATACACCAGTTGAATTGGTAGACAAAATCAAACAGATTTCAGAAGACATTGGAAAGACACCTGTACAGGTGGAAGAAGCAGCAGGCTTCGTTGTAAATAGAATTTTAGTTCCAATGATTAATGAAGCTGTAGGAATTTATGCAGACGGAGTAGCTTCAGTAGAAGGTATCGATGCAGCTATGAAATTAGGTGCTAATCATCCAATGGGACCTTTAGCTTTAGGTGATTTAATTGGTCTTGATGTATGCCTTGCAATCATGAATGTACTCTATGATGAATTTGGTGATCCTAAGTATCGTCCTCATCCACTTCTCAAGAAGATGGTTCGTGGTGGACAGCTTGGCATCAAAACAGGAAAAGGCTTTTATGACTACAGCAAATAATCAGTAGGAATTTAAGTAATATAAAAGGCATAAAATATACAATATGCCGCTATCTAAAAACGGAGGTAAAGTAATGGATTTCGCTTTAACAGAAAAACACGAAATGGCAAGAACTCTCTTCAAAGAGTTCGCTGAGACTGAAGTTAAGCCTTTAGCTCAGGAAGTAGACGAAGAAGAGCGTTTCCCAGTGGAGACAGTTGAGAAAATGGCTAAGGCCGGCTTCATGGGTATTCCAATTCCTAAGGAGTATGGTGGACAGGGATGTGACATCCTCACTTATGCAATGTGCGTAGAGGAATTATCAAAAGTCTGCGGTACTACAGGAGTTATCGTTTCTGCACATACATCACTTTGTTGTGACCCTATTCTTACTTATGGAACAGAAGAACAGAAGAAGAAATATCTTCCAGATCTTGCTGCAGGTAAGAAGATTGGTGCTTTTGGTCTTACAGAGCCAGGTGCTGGTACAGATGCTCAGGGACAGCAGACAAAGGCTGTATTAGATGGTGACGAATGGGTATTAAAC
>CAVJBW010000233.1:0-2797 GCA_963647625.1 Lachnospiraceae bacterium | reverse complement strand
ATCCTATAATGTGCATAAAAAAATGTCTTTAAAGGCTTTATTTTTTCGTGTTTTTGCATTAGAATAAAGCATGAGAACTTGACATAATGTTAAAAATGGTCGACATTATTTGTGAATGTTGTATAGATGGAGGATTTACATATGATTTCAAATCAGATACTTCAAAATACGTTAGATGGCTTAAAGTCTATTACACGAATTGACTTGTGTGTTGTTGATTTAGATGGAAAGATTTTGGCCTCGACTTTTACCGAGGCAGAACAGTATGCTACAACTGCTTTAGAGTTCAGCCAGTCACCAGCAGATTCTCAGGCGGTATCTGGTTGCTTGTTTTTTAAGGTATTTGACGATCATCAGCTAGAGTATGTATTGATTGCACGCAGTGAATCAGATGATGGTTATATGATTGGCAAGGTTGCCTGCTTCCAGATTCAAAATCTCTTAGTGGCTTATAAAGAAAGATTCAACAAGGATAACTTTATCAAGAATCTTTTGTTAGACAACCTTTTGTTGGTGGATATCTACAATAGGGCGAAAAAGCTTCATATTGACACAGAATGTTCACGTGTTGTATATATCATTGAATTGAATCGAGAAAAAGAAGGAAATGAATTAGAAAAGATTCGTACCTTGTTTGGTGGAAAGACAAAGGATTTTGCCACAGCTGTAGATGAAAAGAATATTATTCTGGTAAAAGAAGTGGCAGCAGACGACAAGCTCGATCAGCTATATAAGAATGCAGAAAGTATTGTCAATCTCTTCAAGGGTCGCGGAGAAGACAAGGAAGTACATATTGCCTTTGGTACAGTAGTAGGAGATATCAAGGAAGTATCGAAGTCTTACAAGGAAGCCAAGATGGCCCTTGATGTAGGCAAGATTTTCTTCGAAGATAAGAATATTGTGGCTTATCAGGCTTTGGGTATTGGCAGATTGATTTATCAGCTTCCGATTCCACTTTGTAAGATGTTTATCAAAGAAATCTTTGATGGCAAATCTCCAGATGAATTTGATGAAGAGACCTTGACTACCATCAACAAATTTTTCGAAAATAGCTTAAATGTATCAGAGACTTCACGTCAGCTCTACATCCATAGAAATACTTTGGTTTATCGTCTAGACAAGCTAGAAAAGAGCACTGGACTTGACCTTAGAGTATTTGAAGATGCCATTACTTTCAAGATCGCACTTATGGTTGTAAGATACATGAAATACATGGAGTCTTTGGATTACTAAAGGGAGACAGTCATGATTAGATTAGAAGGCGTTAGTAAAGAATATATTGCCGGAGTTCCAGCACTTAACAATGTGAGCCTGCATATTAATCCAGGCGAGTTTGTATTTGTGGTTGGAGATTCCGGATCAGGAAAGTCTACTTTGATCAAGCTCTTGTTAAAAGAGCTTGATCCTACAAGTGGACATATTTATATCAATGGAAAAGATTTAGGAAATATTAGAAGGAAACAGATTCCGAGATACCGAAGAAATATTGGAGTCGTATTTCAGGACTTTCGCTTGCTGCGTGATCGTAATGTATATGAAAATGTTGCGTTTGCGCAGCGTGTTATTTCTGCCCCGACAAGACAGATTCGTCAAAGGGTTCCTATGATGCTTTCCATGGTAGGACTTGCGGCAAAATATAAGTCTAGCCCAAGGCAGCTGTCCGGAGGAGAACAGCAGAGAGTAGCCATTGCCAGGGCCCTGGTGAATAAGCCAAAGATTTTGCTGGCCGATGAGCCGACAGGTAATCTTGACGGAGGCAATGCTTGGGAAATCATGAAGATTTTGGATGAAGTCAACAAGCAGGGAACCACCGTCCTAGTGGTAACCCACAATCTTGAGATTGTAAAGACCATGAAGAAGCGAGTCATCTCCATGAAAAATGGGGTCATTGTAAGTGACGTCAGAGGGGAGGAGATCGGCTATGAAATTTAGTACTTTTATCTTTGTATTAAAACAGGGTGCAAAAAATATCTTGCGAAATAAGATGTTTTCTTTAGCTTCTGTGGCAACCATGGCTGCTTGTATCTTCTTGTTTGGCTTGTTCTATTCTATCGTTGTGAATATGCAATCCATTGTACAAAAGGCAGAAGAAGGGGTTGCGGTTACTGTATTTTTTGAAGAAGGAACCACAGACGATCAGATCAAAGCCATCGAAGAGGCGATTTCCTCTAGAGCAGAGGTAGAGCGCTATGAATATGTTTCCGCAGAAGAAGCTTGGGAAGATTTTAAGGAAACTTATTTTGAAGGAAAAGAAGAACTTGCCCAAGGATATGAAGAAAACAATCCTTTGGCCAATGATGCGAATTTTCAGATTTACCTAAATGATGTTTCCATGCAGGATTCTTTGGTAACTTACCTAGAAGGATTAGATGGGGTAAGAGAAGTCAACCAATCAGAGATGGCAGCCCATACCTTAACGGACTTTAATTCTCTCATTGCCTATATTTCAGTTGCCATCATCATTATTCTTTTGGCAGTATCGATCTTCTTGATCAGCAATACGGTTACCGTGGGAATTGCCGTTCGAAAAGAAGAGATTGGCATTATGAAATTAATTGGAGCAACGGACTTTTTTGTTCGGGCACCATTCTTATTCGAAGGAATTTTGATTGGAGTTGTAGGCTCGATTATTCCTTTGATCGTATTATTTGTTTTATACAAAAAAGTAGTTGCCTATATTATTGGCAAGTTTTCTTTCTTAAGTGGGATTATGGATTTCTTACCAGCACATACAGTATTTACCGTGCTAGTACCTGTGGGATTAATATTAGGAATAGGAATAGGATTTGTGGGAAGT
>CAVJBW010000232.1:0-2800 GCA_963647625.1 Lachnospiraceae bacterium | reverse complement strand
GTACTAATCTAACCTCTCTCCAAGGAGCACCAAATAGAGTTGGTGGAAGTTTCTATTGCTTTAATTGTACTAGACTAGTATCACTTCAAGGGTCACCTAAAATAGTGGGAGGAATGTTTGATTGTCATAGGTGTATTAAACTTACTTCCTTAAAAGGAGCACCTCAAGAGGTAGGAAAAACTTTTACTTGTGTTTCTTGTAGAGAACTTATTTCCTTAGAAGGTGCACCACAAAAAGTTAGTGAAAATTTTGAATGCTACAACTGTGTTAATCTAACCTCTCTAGAAGGAGCACCTCAAAAAATTGAAGGGAATTTTGCTTGTAGTACTTGTCGTAGCTTAACCTCTCTTCAAGGAGCACCAAAAGAGGTTGGTAGGGATTTTGTTTGCGTAGGATGTATAAAATTAACCTCTCTTCAAGGAGCACCTAAAAAGGTTGGTGGAAATTTTGATTATACTAACTGTGGTATTGCATCTACAGAAGGACTTCCTGAATATGTAGGTGGAGAAATAATATCTGATGATACAGATATTCCATTTTAACTAACTTATTTATGGGTGAATACATATCAAACAAAGTAGTAGACTTTATCTTAAGTCATGACTTTCCTATTTACGAAAATATGAATTTCTATGATAATCAATATAGGTCTATTCGTACAAAAGAAACGCTTAATGAAGTACTACAGCATAATACTTATCCTCTTACTCTAAATGCTATAATAGAAGAAGGATTGACTACTAAAACACAAACAAGTAATTGTTTCATTTGGGGAGTTAATCCTCATTACGTATCATCAAGAGATAGAGAAAGACCTTTAAGGGAAAGGTGGAGAATGAGTGGAAGTAGTGTAATTTTTAGAGTACCTAAAGATACTTTCATAGAAAGAGAAAATGATTCTGAATATGGTATCTATGGAGATGTACCACCAGAGAATATTGTTAATATAGATTTACTTCTTACGGATGAAGATAACATTTGGTTATCTGATATACCTTTTGTAATAAAGGAATATGGCTTAAATACCATAAAAAGAGTATGTTACAGGGATGATATGCGACCCTATTTTTTGACAAAAGACCAATTTTATGCTCTTTTTAATTATGCAATAGATAATACTTCTCTATTGTATAACTAATTACATTGTATTAAGGTTCCACAAATGGAAATCTCTTTCCATTAAAATTATGGGTTAAATATAAAGAGATAAAAAATTATATGATTTTGCTATAAAGGAAAATAAAGCATGGCAACAAGAATTAAGAAAACAAGAATTAAGGAAGCCGACCAGTTTGTAGACCAGAATGTCGCAACACAGCCAGCACAGCCAGCAGATGCACCTGCTCCAGTCGCAACAGACCCACAAGGTAGTATGGGTCCTACAGCCGTTCCATCACAGGATGTTGCAGAGCCTATTACAGAGCCTGAGCCTGTTTTTGACGAGCCAATGGAAGATACCGAAGATTCAGGTATTGATGTAAACCCAGAAACAGTTGGTGTTCAAGTACAGATTCCTACTGACCAACTTGCCGCCGCAATCGCTCAGGCAACAGGTGATACAGTAGCCGCTGAAGCATCTCCAGAGTTGGAACAGCAGAGAGCCGAAGAAGAAGGTGATATGGATGATATGGATTATCAAGATGATTTTGGTGGTGAAGAGCCAATGGTAGCCGAAGAAGAAACTCCAATGGGTTCTGAACCTGCTCTTGACCAGCAACCACAGCAGCCACAGCCACAGATGGAATCTAAGAAGAGAGCAAGAAAGTCTTTGAAAGAGGCAGAAGAGATTGCTGACGAAATCGCTGATGAAGTTGAAGAAATTCCAGAAGATGATGACGTTCCTGAAGAAGATATTGATGAAGAAGAAGAAGTAGAAGAGGATGATGACGACCTCGGTGAACTTCCAGATGCTTTTGCTCCATCTGATAGCCTTGATGATATTGACGACCTTTTTGGTGGTTCTCCTGATAGTGCTGATTTGCTTAATAAGATTGAAGATTTCGTTAAGTCTGACGATAAGGATATTAGTGATGTATCTGATGCTCTTAAGACAGCAGCAACCTTCCTTGACCAGATTGCTGATGATAAGAAGTTTAGTTTTTCTGATGTTGTAGATACAGATGATGTAGACTATCCAGCAGGAGATGAAGAGTTAACGGATGCTTATGATGACTTTGCTGACAAGGCAAATAAAAAGGGTGTAGATTATTCTATTTCATTCAGTTCTGATGATGATGAAGATGACGAAGAGGAAGAAGAAGATATTGACCCAGAAGATATTGATGACTTTGATGATGAAGATTCTGATGACCTTTGGGATGATGAAGATGACGAAGAGGAAGATTTTGACCCTGAGGAAGAAGAAGAGATTCATAAACCAAGAAAGCCAAGTATCTATGATGATATTGACGAAGTTGAAGAATCTCGTGTTCGCAGAGTTCCTTGCAAGACCCCTTCAAGAGTAACAAAGAAACCTGTCATTACAAAGAGACATTCTCTTCATGAAAGCACAATTATTTATCCAGCAGGTTCTTATCCTATTACAAAGGATAATGATTATGATGCTGATTATGATTATGTTGGTGAGCAGGAAGCAATCCATGAATCAAGACGTAAGGCTATTAAGAGTTATAGAGAAAACCTTCTTAGACAAAGAGAAGATAGAAGACAGGCACAGAAGCCTATTAATAGAAGCAGATTTAATGAAGCCCTTAGAAGTTCTGTCCGTTCAGTAAAGGAAAGTGAAGAATATTCTCCTAATTCTTGGGCAGGAAATAATTTTATGGTTAAGTATGAAGAG
>CAVJBW010000231.1:0-2831 GCA_963647625.1 Lachnospiraceae bacterium | reverse complement strand
TGGATGAATTTAGTATATAATTGAAATGTGAATTATTCTTGTGAAAAAAGTGAAGGTTTTGTGAAGAAAGGAAAAAGGAAATGAGATATCCAGAATTTTTACCAGAAAAAGGAACCATAGGTTTTGTGGCACCTGCCTTTGGATGTAATATTGAGCCCTACAAAAGTGGCTTTGAAAATTCCTTAAAAAAGTGGGAACAGCTGGGATATACGACCTGGTTAGGACCGAATGTATATGAGGGAACCGGTATTGGAATCAGCAATACTCCTGAAGCTTGTGCAAAGGAACTAAATGAGGCTTATACCTCTGACGATAGCCATGTACTGATCTCTTGTGGCGGTGGAGAATTGATGTGTGAGGTCGTTCCTTATATTGATTTTAACTTGATTCGCCAGTCAAAGCCCAAGTGGTATATGGGTTACTCTGATAATACGAACTTTACCTTTCTTCTTACGACCTTATGTAATGTGGCATCTATTTATGGACCTTGTGCGGCAGCTTTTGGCATGGAGCCATGGCATGAGTCTTTAGAGTCGGCCTACCAGCTCTTATCTGGAAAGAATCTTCAGGTAAAAGGTTATGACAAATGGGAAATAGAATCTTTAAAATCAGAAGAAAAGCCTCTTGAGCCTTACCATTTAACCATGGAAAAGCATTTGGTATATGGACAGGAAGAAAATCAAGTACATATGGAAGGACGTTTGATTGGAGGCTGCCTAGATTGCTTGAGCAATTTGGTGGGAACTAGATATGATCAGGTAAAACCATTTACCTCCCTCTATGGAGAGGATGGTATATTGTGGTTTATAGAATCTTGTGACTTAAATGTCATGTCCATCCGGCGAGCTTTGTGGCAGTTAGATCAAGCGGGTTGGTTCAATCATGTAAAAGGATTTTTGATTGGTCGTCCTATGCATTTTGAGGAACCTATGTTTGGCCTTGACCAATATGAGGCTGTTATGGGAATATTAAGTAAGTATAAAGTACCGGTAATTATGGATTGTGATTTTGGACATCTGCCTCCTGCCATGCCACTTATTTGCGGCAGCTATGCTGTGGTTGATGCTCAGGGAGACAAGATCCAGATTGATATGCAACTAAGATAAGAGAAAGATTCTTATGAGGAGGAAAGCTTATGAAGTACAAAATTGACGGAGGAAATTTGCCAGTATTAAAAGTTATTTTAGAGCAAGGAGAGAGCATTGAATGTGAAGCAGGGGCTATGTCTTGGATGGATGACGAAATCGAGATGAGCACATCTGCAGGAGGACTAGGCAAGATGTTTGGTAGAATGCTGACCCAGGAACATGCCTTTATGAATACCTACCATGCCAATCGAAGCGGCGAAATTGCTTTTTCTTCCAAATTTCCTGGATCCATCCAGGCAGTAGAGATTAGTCCTGGAAATGGCCTTATTATACAAAAGGGCTCTTATCTTGCTTCTTTTGGAAATCTTACCAATGAGTTATATATCCAAAAGAAGATTGGAGGAGGCTTCTTTGGTGGAGAAGGCTTCTTGATGAGACGATTCACCGGTACGGGAATTGTTTTCTTGGAAATTGATGGATCCGCCCATGAATATGAGATTCCAGCAGGAGACAGCAAGATTATTGATACCGGCTATGTGGCTGCTATGTCAGAAAGCTGTAGGATGGAAATTCGTACAGTAAAGGGAGTGGGCAATATTTTATTTGGTGGTGAAGGTCTATTTAATACGGTGGTATATGGACCAGGCAAGGTGACCATGCAAAGCATGCCCATTGCTAGCACTGCCATGCAGTTATATCAATACATGCCAAAGTCTTCGAGCTAAGATAAGCGCAACGAAAAAAAGAGTCCTGCAAGAAGGATTCTTTTTTTGATAGGACGTCCTTTGTTGCAGGTGCAACAATGCTTCTATGCGTTTGAGGTTATAGTAAGGCTAGATAATTTGATTAGGAGGTGGCATGATATGAAAGAAAAAGTAGGACAAGTATATTCTATTGCCAAGGAGCATATTCCTATTAGAGGATGCACCTCTTCAAAGTGTATTTACCAGGGAGAGAATAGTATTCATTATTTTTCATTGGATAAAAATACAGATATTAGCGCAGAAATATTTCCCTATCACAAGCTTATTATAGTGGCTTATGGTAGCTTGGAAGTCTATGGCTATGCCGATGAATCTGTAAGAGTGACCCAGGGAGAAAGCATTCTAACACCCCTTGATGTGCCAGTTGGCATGAAGAGTAGTGAGGGTGCAGTCTATACGGAAATAGAAATTAGGAGGAATGATATCATGAATGAAGTAGTAAAAGCAGGAGAAGTATTTAAGTTAGCACAGTTAGTTCCATATCAGGAAGGACAGATTGTGAATATGGATATTGTTCATAATGACAAGATGAAATTCGTGATTATGGCTTTTGATCAAGAGACTGGTTTGTCGGAACATGCAGCACCAGGAGAGGCTATTATTTTTGCCTTAGAAGGAGAAGGAATCATTGGCTATGAAGGAAAAGAGCATGAGATCAAGGCCGGTGAGAATTTCCATTTTGCAAAAGGTGGCCTTCATTATGTAAAGGCTCCAAAGCAGTTCAAGATGGGACTTCTTCTTACTTTAGAGTAGAGATGAGTCTGGGTGTAGAGCTTTTTTATGGTATAGGAACGAAGTATCCTATAACATAAAAAAAGGCTCTCACATGAGAGCTTACATAAAAAATATATTGTTAAAAAATAAAAGCTGCCAACGGGAATCGAACCCGTGACCTCCGCACTACCAATGCGACGCTCTACCGACTGAGCCATGGCAGCTTGTCAATGCTGACTAAATCAATATACTATAACTTATAGTT
>CAVJBW010000230.1:1165-2841 GCA_963647625.1 Lachnospiraceae bacterium | reverse complement strand
ACTAGCGAAAGGGAAAAAGTACAAGAGAGATAGTGAAAAAGTACCACGAACCCCTAATTTTTTTCAAAATTCAACAATTGTCTCTTTTTTCGTGAAAATATATGGAATTAGTCATGGACTATAAGAAAAAAGCATTGTATAATAGTACTAAAATAACATTATAGGCAGTGGGAGGTATTCGATGAATTTGAAAGAAAGACAACAAAGCGAGAAGAATCGCTTGATCCTTATTATTGGAGTCATTATTATTGGCTATTCAACATTGATTGCTCTTTTGGGATTTTTGGATAAGACAGCCAATATGTCCCAGGTAGCTCCAAGAGCAATTATTAGTGTCATTATTTTTGTGGCATGCTTTGTTCTGTATTTTAAGTTTAAGGGGACTAGTAAGGCGAGCGTTCTTTGCATCGTGACGGTATTGCTCAGTTATGCAGTAACTGTCTTGAGCCAGAGAAATATTTACATGTATGCTTTGGTATTCCCAATCATGCTTTTAGTGGTGATCCACATGGATCTAAAGCTTACGAGAACGGTGATGATTATCTGTATTTTGCTAAATGTCGTAGCTGGAGCCAAGAATTTTGTGATTTATCCAGATACCAAGGACCAGAGCTTTATGCAGGTTGTTTATACAATTGTTTACTGCGTAGCCGTATATATTATGGTAAAGACTTTGGCGAAGCATAACGAAGAGAATCACGAGGAAATCGTCAAACAGATGTCTACAGCAGAGCGGATGGCAGGGGAAATTATTTCTAGTTCCGAGGAATTGGTACATAGCCTTGATGAAGCAAAAGAAAAGTCTCAGCTACTGACAGAAAGTATGGATACCACCAAATCTTCCGTTGGAGAAATTGCTGATAGCGTACGCTATACCGCCCAGGCTGTTGAAACTCAGACCTTAAAGACCAATGAGATCCAGGTCAATATTGACAATGCCCAGGTGCAGACCAATGAGATGAAAGAAAGCGCTGCAGATTCCAAGGCTGCAATTGTCGAAGGAGTCGAGCTGATCTTATCCTTGAGAGATAAGGCAGCACTTACCTCCAAGATTACTCGCCAGACCAGGGAGCAGACAGTAGAGCTAGATGAAAGCATTAAAGAAGTAGAATCCATTATTGCAACAATTCTAGGAATTTCCCAACAGACCAATTTGCTTTCCTTGAATGCTTCCATAGAAGCTGCAAGGGCAGGAGAAGCTGGAAAGGGATTTGCCGTTGTAGCAGATGAGATTCGCAATCTGTCAGATGAAACCAAGGCTGCTACCGAACAGATCACAGAGATTATTGCCAAGTTAACAGAAACCGTAACGCAGGCGTCTGACAATATGGAAAAATCTGCCAACTTCGTAGAAGAACAAAATGAAATGATTGATGCTACCAAGGAGAAGTTTGATGCAGTCATTCAAAAGACAGAATTCCTCTATGAAACGATTGAAAATCTTTCGGTTGAAGTCAATGAAATCCTGATTTCCAATGGAGAGATTACCGATAGTATCATGAACCTGTCAGCAACCAGTGAAGAAGTGGCAGCATCTTCAGAAAACTGCGACTGTGTCTGCCAAGAGAGCATGAATGCCTTAGGTGAAATGAATGAAATCCTAAGAAAGATTTTTGCAGTATCGGAGAATATGAGACAATTAGTAGAAAGTAGCAAATAAAAGCAAAGCCCAAGGG
>CAVJBW010000230.1:0-1155 GCA_963647625.1 Lachnospiraceae bacterium | reverse complement strand
AATCTAGAAAGGTTGACCCTTTCTTTGTGCCCAAAGCTTGTTAACATATAAACGATGCTAGGATTCTTTTTAAGGGGATGTTATACTAAAGGAGGAAAATAACAGATCTTTGAAAGGAGTCAAAACATGGGAAATTTTAATGGAAAAACAGTCATCATTACTGGCGGCGGAAGAGCCGTGCTTGAAGATGGAAGTTGTGGTTCTATCGGTTATGGAATTGCAACTGCTTATGCCAAGGAAGGTGCCAATCTTGTCATCACCGGCCGCAATGAGCAAAAGCTCAATCAGGCCAAGGAAGAGCTCGAGGGCAAGTATGGAATCAAAGTCCTTGCAGTAGCAGCAGATGTAAGTGCAGGTAGTGATAATGAGGCAGCCGTAGCGAATGTTGTAAAGCAGGCTATAGATACCTTTGGCAGAATTGATGTATTGATCAATAATGCTCAGGCATCCGCATCTGGCATTCCACTAGCAGAACATACAACAGAGCAGTTCAACTTGGCAGTTTATTCTGGATTATATGCAGTATTTTATTATATGAAAGCCTGCTATCCATATCTTAAAGAAACCAAAGGCTCTGTCATTAATTTTGCATCAGGAGCAGGACTGTTTGGTAATTTTGGTCAGTGTGCTTATGCAGCAGCTAAGGAAGGCATTCGTGGCCTTACTAGAGTAGCCGCAACAGAGTGGGGACCAGATGGAATCAATGTCAATATTGTATGCCCACTAGCATGGACCGCTCAGCTTGAGAAATTTGAAAAGGCATATCCAGAAGCATTTGAAGCTAATGTCAAGATGCCACCAATGGGACATTATGGCAATGTAGAAACTGAAATCGGACGGGTATGTGTACAGCTTGCTTCACCGGACTTCAAGTTTATGACTGGTGAGACCCTGACCCTTGAGGGAGGACTAGGCCAGCGTCCATAAGGAATATGAAATAAGAAATAAAAGGTAGGTCTTGCTCTAGTGCAAGCCTACCTTTTTTGTGGAATATCCATGGTGCTGGTATATGGATGGTGTCAACGCTAAATTTTTAGAAATCTATGTTGGAAGTTGCTATGTTAGTTGCATAGCAACTTTTCTTTATTTATAATAAAGGAGGCAAGGAGGGATGTAATGAAAACTATAACAAAAATTAAAAAGAGGATTCTTGCC
>CAVJBW010000229.1:0-2871 GCA_963647625.1 Lachnospiraceae bacterium | reverse complement strand
GCTGCTGTGTTGGTTCCTGCATTAGATACATACAAGTACTTTCCACTTTCCGTAAGATCCATGCCATAGGAAGCGCATCGATCCGGATCTAAGTATAACGTTGATACCACATCTCGAAACTCAAAGCTTCCATTTGTTTCATCATAATTATAAATATTGATGCAAGCCTTGCTTTCACACAAAGCATAGGCATATTTTCCATCTTTAGAAAATAACATTTTTCGTGGAGAAGCATCTAGCTGCATTCTTATAATATCATGCTTTATCAATTTCCCTTTTTCATAATCAATCTTATAAACCACGATTTGGTCTAGCCCCTGATCCACTGCACATAGGTATTGTTGATCTAAGGATAAACATACATGGGTAATATGAGGCATGAAATTCTTTTCTGTAATGCTTACTCCTAATCCTTTGTGAAAAATCCCATCTGTGATTGGGCCGATGCTTCCATCCTCTAGAAGAGAAATCATAGAGATTCGTCCATCAAAGTATCCTCCAACAAAAAGATATCGATTTTGTGAGTCTACACAAATAGAATACCCACGCATACCACCAATACTTCCCTGGTTCTTATATTCTAAGTTGCCGTCTGGCATAATGCGAAAGGCCATGACCCCTTCATTGTAGACAGAATATAAATATCTACCACATTTTGAAACCACAAGAGCTGCAGGATTATCAACATGAACCTGGGAGATTTCATGAAATCCATATCCATTTTCGTCTAATTCATAGACAAAGATTCCTGGACTATTATCATTGGAGTACGTTCCTACATAAGCGATGTAATGAGGCTTTTTCATGAATCTTCCTCCTTGCGTCTTAAAATATCAAAAGTATCTAAGGTGGTATCTAGATCTACATATAATATTTGTTTTGGGTGAGGGGCACTATCTACCCTTGTACCATCTTCGGTATAAATTCCTTTTACCTCAACCTCTACATTCTCACCGTTTGGTTTCATCACTTCAATTAATTCACCTACTGAGAATTTATTGCGCTGCTCAATCTTTGCGAAACCACGAGCATCCACACAACCCACAAGTCCTAAATAAGTATACTCTCTTAAGTAGGTATTCGAATCGTAAATTTGTGTGGTTTCATCTGGCTTTCCAAAGAAAAAACCAGTAGTAAATTGTCTATATGTGCAATTAGAAATCTGGTCAAGATACCAAGGCATATTCTTGCGGTAAAGTTCTTCTGATACAAGATAATCATCAATTGCCTTGCGATAGGTTCTAGCTACCGTTGCTACATACAAAGCGGTCTTCATTCGGCCTTCTATTTTCAAACTATCAATACCAGCGTCAAGCATCTGAGGAATATATTCAATCATACACAAATCTTTGGAATTGAATATATAGGTGCCTCTTTCGTTTTCATAAACTGGTAGGTACTCTCCTGGTCTTTTTTCTTCTACCACTGAATACTTCCAGCGACAAGGATGTGTGCAAGCCCCTCTGTTGGCATCTCTTCCTGTAAAATAATTACTTAGCAGGCATCTTCCAGAATAAGAGATACACATTGCTCCATGAACAAAGGTTTCAATCTCTAGTTCATCAGGAATCTTTTGCCGAATCTCCTTGATTTCTTTTAGGGACAATTCTCTTGCCGTTACCACTCTAGAAGCGCCCTGTTGGTGCCAAAAGAGGTAGGTTCCATAGTTGGTATTATTGGCCTGAGTAGAAATATGAATTTCGATTTCTGGGCAGATTTCTTTTGCGATACAAAAGACTCCTGGATCTGAAATAATAAGTGCATCCGGTTTTATTTCTTTTAATTCTTTAAAATAAGTTCGAACAGGCTCTAAATCACCATTATGCGCCAAAATATTTGCGGTTACATAAACTTTCACATTGTGTGAATGGGCAAATAAAATTCCTTCCTTCATCTCTTCCAAAGAAAAATTTTTTGCCTTGGCACGAAGTCCAAAAGCTTCACCGCCTATGTATACTGCATCTGCTCCAAATACAACAGCAACTTTTAATACTTCCAAAGAAGAAGCTGGAACAAGCAATTCAATTTTATTTCTTTTCATTTCAATCACCTTTTTACGCTTAATGCCATGCCATCTCCCACTGGCAAAATGCTAGTTTGGAATATTTCACTATGCATTAAAGTCTGTAAATATTCCCTCATTCGTTTATGAATCGTTCGATTTCTTCGTTCTACTACAAAATGAGATTCTATCAGTTCTCCCTCTTGTAAGACATTGTCGCTGATTAATAGTCCACCCTTTGATAATAGTCTCGTTACCTCAGGTAAGAAATTAATATATTGTCCCTTGGCAGCATCCATAAAAATAAGATCAAAGGATGCATCTAGAGTAGGAAGTGCTTCCATGGCATCTTTGGCAATTAGAGTAATGATTCCTTGAGGATCATACTTTTGAAAATTTGCCATAGCTATAGGAATTCTTTTTTCATAATTTTCAATCGTAACAAGCTCTTTTAGCCCTGGGCAGTATTCTTTCATGAGTAATGCAGAAAAACCAACGGCTGTTCCCACTTCTAATATTCGCTTTGGTTTGTACAGCGCCAACAAAGTCTTTATCAAGCTTTGGCTTCCTTTTCGAATAATTGGTACATTATTCTCTAAAGCCTCTTGTTCAAGTTCTTCTAGATACGGAGCATTCATAGGTTCCATAGAATCAAGAAAAACTTGCATTCTTTCTTCAACAATCATTGTTTTACCTCTAAAAACCAAGTTCAAAGTCAAGTGATGTAATAAGTTTATAATCAATTTTTTGCATCAAACGACAAAGTTCAAGCTCTGCTTCTAGAAATTTTCTAATCACTAGATCTTCATACATTTTTTTCTTTTCATCATTTAGCTGGGTCTGTCTATCAAAATCAGATCCTGAAGCAT
>CAVJBW010000228.1:0-2877 GCA_963647625.1 Lachnospiraceae bacterium | reverse complement strand
ATAGTAACCTCTTTATAAAAATAGTGTAATCAGATAGCGAGCTACAAAAAGCGTCATCATAGCTAGGGCACTTGCAGCATACATCATCTTGTTAGTACGCAGGATATCTAAGGCTTGGATTGGCCTTATTGCATCCCCGATGGTTGGCTTTGAATATAACTTGCCAAAATAATAGGCATCTCCTGCTAGTTGAACATGCAAGGCCCCTGCCACAACAGATTCTGTCTGAGCTGAGTTGGGACTAGCATGGTTCCTTCGATCTCGAATATAGATGCGATAAGCCTCCTTAGAATCTTGCCGAGCCACCTTGGCTCCCAAGATCAAGAATAAGGCACTAAGTCGAGCCGGAATCAGATTCCAGCCATCATCGACCTTGGCAGCTGCCCTGCCAAAATATAGGTACTTATCATTTTTATATCCTACCATGGAATCCATGGTATTAACGGCCTTATATAAAAAGCCCAATATCGGACCCCCGATCATCATATAAATCATCGGTGCAATGACTCCGTCAGAAGTATTTTCCGCAATCGTCTCTACGGTTGCTTTTATCACGCCTTCTTCATTTAAGGTCTTAGTATCCCGCCCTACAATCATGGCAACGGCTTCTTGTCCCGCTTGCAACCCCTTTTGTTGCAATGCCGTATAGACTTTCATACTTTCTACGCGCAGAGACTTTGTTGCAAATATAGCATATGCCATATAGGTCATAAGCCCAAAGCCTAGCCCCCAATGGAGGGCAAATCCCACAAGCAATACAGCCGTAGAAATCACAAAAGTAAAGAACAATACAAGCGCCACTAAAAGGCCGCCAGCCACTAGCTGACCACCTTTTTTTTCAGGAAATATCTTTCTTAAGATTCTTTCACAAAGAGAAATGATTCTACCAATCAAGCAGATTGGATGCCACATTCCTCTAGGATCTCCAATCACCAGATCCAGAAAATAACCCAGCAAAACACTAAGGGAAATAAAGGTCCAATAGTTCACAATTATTCTTACTAGCATATCTCATATGGTATTACTTTTACCAAAGTAATACGATTTCCTCTTATTTTTTCAAAAATATAACATTTATTATGGTAAAAATCTTTCCTAATTTTACCTTATTTGTATTTTTTTTACAAGCAAAGGGACTTTGCATACCAAGGTATCACAAAGCCCCATTTTTTTGTTTTTTCTTAATGCTATTGTACCACCAGATATAGCCAATAATCAGCAAGATATCCGCTGCGATCCAGGCCAAGGACTCTACTCCAAACAGGCCTTTTTCTCCGAAAAAAATAGGAAAGCTAAAGGCTCCAAATACCCTGGCAAATAGTTCTACCACTCCGGACCACATCACAATCCGAGAAGCTCCAATTGCCTGAAATACAGACTTTACCACATAAATAATATATAGCACTGGAAGAAAGGCACTCATGATATATAAATATAGCACGCCATAGCTTAAGGCTTGTGCTTCCTGGTCTGGAGAGCCGGATATGAAAAGCCCTACGATCTCATGACCGAATAGGAACATCAAAATCGCCACTAATACAGCTGTGGCAACGGCCAAAATGATGCCTTTTAAGGTGCCTTTGTGAATCCTAGCGTAGTTCTCTGCTCCAAAGTTTTGTCCTATAAAGGTCTGCATGGCAAATCCATAGGAAATTGCTGCAATCTCAAAGATTCCATAGAGCTTATTTGCTGCGGTAAATCCTGCAATGAAGACCACGCTGATGCGATTCACCGCCGACTGCAATACCATGCCTCCAACGGCAATGACAACATTGGAAAATACCACAGGAATTGCCAGGCCCCATAGCCTCTTCACATAATTTCCCTCTAGCTTAAAATCTTCCCTGTGCAGATCAAGCAAGTCTATCTTTCTAAGCTTTATAAAGCAAATCAAGGCGGATATTCCCTGCCCTATAATCGTTGCTGCTGCAGCCGATCCAATCCCTAGCCCTAGGCCAAAGATGAATAAACTATCTAGTCCTATATTGACGATGGATGCCACCACCATGGCTAGCAAGGGAGACTTGCTATCACCTAGTGCCCGTAGGGTTACGGCAAACATATTGTAGGCCATAGCCAAGGGAATTCCAGCAAAAATAATCCGTAAGTACAAGCTGGCCATTGGCAGCAATACTTCTGGGGTCTGCATTAGCCGAAGCAAGGGAACCGTAGATAATTGAAATCCGATCTCCAAAGCGATTACCGACAGCAAGGCTAACACCATAGCATTGCCACAGCTTTTTTTCATCTTGTCATATTGCTTCGCTCCAAAATACTGGGCAATCAAAATACCAAATCCCTGTGCAATGCCTTCATATAGCATAAGATCAAACCAGTTGATCCAGTCCGTCGCTCCAACTGCTGCAAGGGCATTGACTCCAAGTGCCTGTCCTACAATTCCTGTATCTACCACTGCATAGAGCTGCTGAAAGACATTTCCTAACATCAGTGGTAATGCAAACAAAAGTAGCTGCCTTGTAATCGGCCCCTTTGTCATATCTTTAGTCATTCCCATGAACAATCTTCCTCAAAAAACCTTGACAGGCTGCTGCAATATCTTGATATGCCTTTTCAAAATCCCGGGTATACCAAGGATCAGATACCGAAAGTGGGTGAGATTGGTCCCCACCAGGTGCATATTCCATAAGCAAATGAATCTTCTCATCTTCCGGATAAGAATGCTTGGTAATCCGACTGACATACCGAAGATTTTCCTGATCCATACAGAGCAAATAATCCCACTTATCATATTCTTCCTTCTGTAAAAGTGTCGCCTGTCGATTCAAATCACAAGGAATCCCATGACCTTCTAACGTCTGTCGCATAGGAGGATAGATAGGACTTCCCTTACCATTGTAAATTTCATCTGTATGGGTC
>CAVJBW010000227.1:0-2881 GCA_963647625.1 Lachnospiraceae bacterium | reverse complement strand
GGAAAGAAAAAATTCTGCAAGATTGAAGCTTAGTGGATAAGATGGTTTTATATCTAAGAATGTCATATAATATTTAATAGATTAATACGGACAATAGGAGGATCATAAGATGGAAAGCAAAGGAAGATATTACATTTCCACAGCAATTGCCTATACATCAGGAAAACCACATATTGGTAATACTTATGAGATTGTACTTGCAGATAGTATTGCAAGATTCAAAAGACAGACAGGTTATGATGTCTACTTTCAGACAGGAACCGATGAACATGGTCAAAAAATAGAATTAAAAGCTGAGGAACAAGGAATTTCTCCAAAGGAATTTGTAGATAATATTTCTGGAGAAGTAAGACGTATATGGGATTTGATGGATTCTTCCTATGACAATTTTGTACGTACAACAGACCAGGATCATGAGAAATGTGTACAGAAGATTTTTAAGAAATTATATGATCAGGGAGATATTTATAAGGGTCATTACGAAGGAATGTATTGTACCCCTTGTGAATCATTCTGGACTCAGTCTCAGCTTGTAGATGGTAATTGTCCAGATTGTGGTAGACCAGTAAAGCCAGCACAGGAAGAAGCATACTTCTTCAAGATGAGCAAGTATGCAGATCGTTTGATAGAACATATCAATACGCACCCAGAATTTATTCAGCCAGTTTCAAGAAAAAATGAAATGATGAATAACTTCTTATTACCTGGTCTGCAGGATTTGTGTGTATCAAGAACTTCATTTTCTTGGGGTATCCCAGTTGATTTTGATGACAAACACGTAGTATATGTATGGTTAGATGCATTGACAAACTACATTACCAAGATAGGATACGATCCAGATGGTTCTTCCGACAAATTTGAAAAATATTGGCCAGCTGATTTACATCTTATCGGCAAAGATATTATTAGATTCCATACGATTTATTGGCCAATCTTCTTGATGGCACTTGATCTACCACTTCCAAAGCAAGTATTTGGACATCCTTGGCTGTTACAAGGGGATGGCAAGATGAGTAAATCCAAGGGAAATGTACTCTATGCAGATGACTTAGTAGAAATTCTAGGTGTAGATGCTGTCAGATTTTTTGTTCTTCACGAAATGCCATTTGAAAATGATGGAGTAATTTCTTGGGAACTTTTAGTAGAAAGAATTAACTCAGAACTTGCAAATACTTTAGGAAATTTGGTAAATCGTACCATTTCCATGAGTAATAAATACTTTGGTGGGGTAGTAGAAAATACAAATATTGCCGATGAAGTAGATGATGACTTGAAGAAAGTTGTAACCAGTGCAGCAAGCAAAGTAGAAGCCAAGATGAATGAGCTTCGAGTAGCAGATGCAATAACAGAAATCTTTACTGTATTTAAGCGTTGTAACAAATATATTGATGAAACTACTCCATGGATTCTTGCCAAGGAAGAAGAGACCATGCCAAGGTTAGCTACTGTCTTATATAATCTTGTAGAAGGAATTTCTATTGGAGCTAACTTGCTTAAGAGTTATATGCCAAAAACAGCGCAGAACATACTCCAGCAGCTAAATACAAAGGAAAGAGATTTTGATACCTTAGACCAATTTGGACTTTATGAATCAGGAACAAAGGTGACAGATTCTCCAGAAATTTTATTTGCAAGACTGAAGTTAGAAGAAGTACTTGAGCAAGTAGAAGCACGAAAGGCAGACCAAGAAGAAGAACTTGAAAAAGGCGTGGAAGTTGAACAGAAGCCAGAAATAACCTTTGAAGATTTTGAAAAGCTTCAATTTCAGGTAGGAAAAATCATCAAGTGTGAAGAAGTGAAAGGTTCTAAAAAGCTTCTTTGTTCACAGGTACAGATTGGAAATGAAGTAAAGCAGATTGTATCTGGAATAAAAAAATACTATACACCAGAAGAAATGACCGGCAAGAAAGTTATGGTTCTTGTTAACCTAAAACCAGCCAAGCTTGCAGGAGTTCTTTCAGAAGGAATGATTCTATTTGCGGAAGATGAACAAGGGAAATATGTTGCAGTAACACCAGAAAGAGATGTGCCACCAGGATCGGAGATTGCCTAGATGTCATTGCAAATATTTGAGACTCATGCTCACTACGATGATGCCAAATTTGATCAAGATCGAGACCAGCTTCTAAGTACTCTTCCACAAGAAGATATTGAATATGTTGTAAATGTAGCCTCTAGCATAGAATCTTGTAAGACAACACTACAGTTATCAGAAAAATATGACTATATCTATGCGGCCATGGGTGTACATCCAAGTGATATTGATGGCTTAAATGAAACAACTTTTCAATGGTTAGAAAGCATGACAAGCCATAAAAAGGTCGTTGCCATAGGAGAGATTGGTCTCGATTACTATTGGGAAAAGGACCAAAGCATTCGCTTGAAACAGCAAGAATGGTTTGCGCGGCAAATTGATCTTGCAAAGAAAGCCGATCTACCTATTATTGTGCATTCAAGAGATGCTGCGGAAGATACTTTAAAGGTTATGAAGGAAAATCATGCGGAGCAATTAGATGGAATTATTCATTGCTACTCTTATTCTAAAGAATTGTCCCAGGTCTTTTTGGATATGGGATATTATCTTGGAATAGGCGGAGTTATAACCTTTAAAAATGCAAAAAAATTAGTTGAAACTGTGGAACATACACCGATAGAGCGGTTGGTATTAGAAACAGACTGCCCTTACCTTTCCCCAGAACCAAATAGGGGAAAGAGAAATTCTTCTTTGAATTTGATTTATGTAGCAGAGAAGATCGCGCAAATAAAAGGTCTAAAAGTAGAAGAAGTCATTGAAATAACAAGAGAAAATGCCAAGCAGTTATATAAAATATAAGAGAGGGAATAATGGCGAATTTAGGAAATCCAAAGGAAACCATAGCTG
>CAVJBW010000226.1:0-2883 GCA_963647625.1 Lachnospiraceae bacterium | reverse complement strand
GAAGCCACATATAACAGTTGTTCTTAAGGCGATATCTGGAATTTCTCTACGAAGCATCTGTATCTTCTCTAAAAGCTCTGCTTTTGTAGTCCTTCTTGCCATTCTCTTTAAGATCTCATCACTGCAATGCTGAATTGGCAGGTCCAAATAATGACAGACCTTAGGATTATTTTTTATTTCTAATACTAGCTCAGGATAAATCTCTTCTGGGTAGCAATACAAAATACGAATCCATTCTAGACCCTGGATTTGGGATAATTCATGAAGTAACACATGCAAAGATTTCTTGCCATATAAATCCTGTCCATATAAGGTGGTTTCCTGGGCTACAAGCAGGATTTCTTTGACTCCCATCTCTACCAAGTCTTTTCCCTGTTCTACTAAGACTTCCATAGGAACGCTTCTATATTCCCCTCGCACCGATGGAATCACACAATAGGTACAACACTTGTTACACCCTTCTGCAATTTTCAAATAAGCATAGTGACTGCCATTTGTAAGAATTCGCTTCTTTGACATATCTGGGAGTCCTTCTAGACTTCCAATATTCTCATAGTGTTTTTCTTGTAAGACCTTGTTCACGGCTTCCACAATGGAATCCCATGAATTCGTTCCCACAATGGCATCTACTTCAGGAAGTTGATCCTTCATCTCTTCTGCGAATCTCTGAGCGAGACATCCCGCTGCAATTAAAGCCTTGCACTTTCCTTCTTCCTTCCATCTAGCTAGCTCTAGAATCGTATTAATGCTTTCTTCTTTTGCATCATTAATGAAAGAACAGGTATTGATGATAATAACATCTGCCTCTTCTTCTATATTGGTAAAGGCAAATCCAGCAGATTGAAGCAAGCCTAGCATGTATTCAGAATCAACAAGATTTTTATCGCACCCTAGTGAAACAAAAAATATTTTGGTTGGCATTGAAATATCCTTCCTATTACATTTCTTCGTCTACAGCATCAAGCTGTGCCTGTGCCTTTGCAAGTTCACTTGCTCTTTCTTTGGCATATTCTACACGCTGGTTCATTTCTTCTTTTTCTTCCTCAGTAAGAATCTTGACCAATCCTTGATTGAGTTCTTCTACAGCAGTAGAAAGTGGCTTTTTAGGATTGGCATTTTCTAGCATTGGTTCATCACCAGCAATAATCTGACGCGCTCTTTTTGCGGTAGAAAGGACGATGGAATAACGACTATTTACCACTGGTTCCTCTCCAATATTTTTGCTTTCTTCATTTACTACTTTCATTAAATCTACATAAGATGGATGGATCATTTTCTTTACTCTCCTTTGTTATAATTTTTTAATTGCGTTTGAATATTTTCTATAAAATCCACATTCTGGCGAATACCAAAATGTTCATTTTGAATAATATAATGAGTCTGCTTAATGGCTTCTTCCAAAACATCATTGACGATTAGATAATCATAAGTACTCATCAGCTTGGCCTCTTCATAGGCTCTTTGCATACGTTTTTCAACCACTTCTAAGGTCTCTGTTCCCCGTCCAATGAGACGCTTTGACAGTTCATCTACAGAAGGAGGAGTGACAAATAAAAGCAGGGCATCTTGGTAAGCTTCCCGTACCTTGGCAGCTCCTTGCACTTCAATTTCCAAGATAACATTCTTGCCTTGTTCTAGCTGGTCTAAAACATAATCTTTGGGAGTTCCATAATAATTCCCTACATAATTGGCATATTCAATAAAGTTACCTTCGTCAATCTGACGTTCAAACTCTTCTTTGGTCAGGAAAAAGTATTCCTTTCCATGAATCTCACCATTTCTAGCTGGTCTAGTCGTTGCGGAAACGGACAAGGCATATTGTCCTTCGTACTGATTGATAAGTCCCTTTACAATAGAACCTTTTCCTGCTCCAGCGAATCCTGAAATTACAATTAAAACACCTTTAGTCTTCATGGTCTAAAGCATCTCCATTTTCTAGATTTTTCCCCTCAATTCTTCCCGCTAGTGTCTCTGGTTGCAAGGCAGATAAAACCAACATATCCTCTTGCATAATCAGCAGGGCCTTGGTACGCCTGCCTTGGGTTGCATCAATTACCTTCCCCTTTTCTTTTGCCACCTGCAACAATCTCTTAGCAGGGGCAGAATCTGGTAATATAATTGCAATTAATTTTTTGGTATTTACCACATTGCCAAATCCAATATTTACAAACATATTCTACCTACTCAATGTTTTGAATCTGTTCTCGAATCTTTTCAATCTCTGTTTTCAAATAAATTGCCGTATCACTACTTGCCAAATCAGTAGATTTGGAAAGGATGGTATTGGCTTCTCTATTCATTTCTTGAGCGATAAAATCAAGCTTTCTACCAATGCTCTCCTCGCTATCTAGAGCTTCTTTGGTGGCTTTGATATGGCTTTTTAGTCGGACAATCTCTTCGTCTACACAGATCTTGTCCGCATAAATAGTCACCTCAGCAGCCACTCTAGATTCATCGATGGAATTATTTTCTAGCAACTCTTTTACTTTTTCTAAAAGCTTTGCCTTATATTCTTCAATAATTTCAGGTGCCCTTTTCTCAATCTGCAATACCTTGTCATACATGGCATCACACTTGCTTATCAAGTCATCCTTTAGCTGATTTCCTTCTTTTTGACGACTTTCTACAAACATCTGCGCAGCCTGCAAGATCACTGGTTGCAAATGAAGCCAAAGCTCTTGTTCATCTTCTGGATGCTCTTCTGTTGTAAGTACTTCCGGATAACGGGAAAGAGCTGCCACATTCACATCATTGACAATGCCAAATTGCTGGGCCATTTCTTCGAATTTGTCCATATAGCGCTTGGCAATATCCTGATTGTATTTAATGGATAAGGTCTGGTCTAGATATTCCTCGTAAGTAATATAGACATCTACCTTACCC
>CAVJBW010000225.1:0-2908 GCA_963647625.1 Lachnospiraceae bacterium | reverse complement strand
ATATAATAATAATACTAAAAATTATAATAGCAATAATAATCTTCACAATCGTCATGTAACTACTCCAAAAGCTCCTTTACTAAGCACTCTGTCTCTAAGATTTCCTCCAAGGACGGATCATTCACATAAGGAATTTCATGCAATGCCTTGGAAATCATCTGTGTAATTTCCAAATAAGCAATTTCCTCTTTTAAGAACTTACTGACTGCAACTTCATTTGCCGCATTAAATACAGTAGGCGCATTTCCCCCTTTATTTAAAGCTTCAAAAGCCATGGCTAGTCCCGTAAATGTCTTGACATCTGCCTGCTCAAAGGTAAGCTCTTTTAAGTCAAAAAAGTTAATTCGCTCCCCCGATAAGAATCTTCTTGTGGGATAATATAAGGCATATTGAATCGGCAATCTCATATCAGGAGTTCCAAGCTGAGCGATAACCGCCCCATCTTCATATTCCACCATAGAATGAATTACGCTTTGAGGATGTACTACTACATTGATTTGATTTGCTTTCACACCAAAAAGCCAATGAGCCTCCATTACTTCAAGTCCCTTATTCACCAATGTAGAAGAATCAATGGTCACTTTTTGTCCCATGACCCAATTAGGATGTTTCAGGGCATCTTGTAGGCGAATCTTTTGTAAGTCTTTGATTGATTTTCCTCGGAATGGTCCACCTGATGCAGTTAGGTGAATCTTTGAAATTCGATTAAAACCTTCTCCATTTAAGGATTGAAAGATTGCACTATGTTCTGAATCCACTGGTAAAATGTGGACTCCTTCTTTGGCAGCTAAAGGCATAATCAAATGTCCTGCACAGACCAAAGTCTCCTTATTTGCCAAGGCAATATCCTTGCCTGCTTTGATTGCCTCAATCGTAGGGCGGATTCCTAGCATTCCTACAATCGCTGTAACCAAAATTTCGCTAGAAGGCTCTGTTGCCACTTCTATAAGTCCTTCCATTCCGCTATAAACAGTAATTCCACTCAAATCTCGAATGGAATCTTTTAATTCTTTTGCTAGCTTTTCATCCCAAACTGCAACAATACTTGGATGAAAGGTTCGAATCTGTTGTTCTAATAAGTTAATATTTCGGCCAGCTGCAAGCGCCGTTACTTTTAGATCACCTTGTTCTTTTACAATTTCCAAGGTTTGGGTTCCGATAGAACCAGTGGAACCTAAGATTGCAATTTTTTTCATAGAAATTTCACTCCTTGTCTAAAGAAGATATGCCGACATATAAAAAACAATTGGAGCTGTTATAATGACGCTATCAAAGCGGTCCAAGATTCCTCCATGTCCTGGAATCAGCTTGCCATAATCCTTTATATCATAATTACGTTTGATTGCAGAAGCGGCTAAGTCTCCAACCATAGAAATCAAACCACCCACAGCACAGATAATTGGAAGCATTACAAGCTCAGACATCTGCATTTTTAGACCATAATTAAAAATAAGTCCAAATATAATGGCCAAAATAGCCGCACCAACGACTCCGCCAACAGCCCCTTCCACAGACTTTTTCGGACTTAATACGGGTGCCATCTTATGTTTTCCAAATAGCATTCCTACGCAATAAGCACAAGTATCACATCCCCAAGAGCAAATAAAAATCAGCCACACCAGGTATTTACCGGAAGGTAACATCCTCGTTTCGTAAACACAAGATAACATTAGGGCCACGTAAAAGATTGCAAATAAAGCCGCCATCAGCTCTGATGCATGTACTTTTGGATAGGAAAATACAAAGATAAAAAGCATGACGATCAAAGATACTAAAAATAAAAATTTAACATCTGGAAGAAAATCCCATTTTAAATTCATATAATAGACAATGGCCGTGGCATATCCTACAAAAGCCATAGGTCTTTTTTCAAAATGAAATACCCGGTATAGTTCGTACATACCGATGATGGAAACAGCTCCCACAACACATAGAAGCACATCTCCTCCTAAAATCAAAAATAACAAAAGCAAAACAACCAAAATTGCTCCACTTATGGTTCTTGTTTTAAACACAATTATTACCTCCTATCATGAAAGGAACTTACTTCTTTTCCCCTTTTTAAACTCCACCAAATCTACGACTACGCTGATCATAGGCTTCTAAAGCCTTCTTGAGTTCATCCGCATGAAAATCCGGCCAAGGAATATCCGTAAAATAAAGTTCCGCATAGGCAAGTTGCCACAATAAATAATTTGAAATTCTCTGTTCTCCACTTGTTCGAATCAAAAAATCAGGATCTGGAATATCTTGGGTATCTAAGGCTTTGCTAAAGGCTTCTTCTGTAATATCTTCTACTGCCATAGTGCCTTCTTGAACCTGTAGTGCTAACTTTTTCATGCCTCGAATCATCTCATCGCGGCTTCCATAATTCAAGGCAATCTGCAGATTTAGTCCAGTGAAATCCTTAGAAATGTCTTCTACTTGCCATATCAGATTTTGTATATCTTCACTCATCTTAGTACGATCCCCAATAATACGCATACGCATATTGTGTTTTACGCACAACTTTTGACATTTTTTCAGATAAGTTCGAAACAAGTTCATCAAAGCATCCACTTCCGTGTCAGGACGTTTCCAGTTCTCTGTCGAAAACGCATAGACGGTCAAATATTTTACTCCAAAGTCCCAAGCTGCTTCAACCACTTCTTCTAGTGTCTTTGCTCCTTGCACATGGCCATAAGTTCTAGGCATCCCTTTTTGCTTTGCCCAGCGTCCATTTCCATCCAAGATTATTGCAACATGTTCTGGTACATTCATCTGATTTCCTCCACATGGAAAGAAAAGTGTGCTTTCAAGTAGAAATGCACACTTTTCGATTTCATTTAAATTAATTTTAAACTGTAAGAATTTCTTTTGTCTTAACTTCCACAGCTTCATCTACTTTTTTAATATAGCTGTCAGTAAG
>CAVJBW010000224.1:0-2910 GCA_963647625.1 Lachnospiraceae bacterium | reverse complement strand
ATTCAAATTATGCGATCAATCATGCATGGACAGTAGTAAAAGTGAAAAATTCCAAAGGTAAGACTTTGTGGATTCCATTTGATTATGGAATAGGACCAAGTGAGTATCTTGCCGTGTCTAAGTCCGTTCGCAAGAAGTATTTGAGTACAGAGGCGAAGCGATATAAGCTTTACCTATCCGGAATCAAGGGAGCACCTAGCAAGAAAAATTTTGTGGATAGTGATTTCAACTAGTTTTTTTGAAATGTTGAAAAAAGTTATAAAAGATTCAAAAAGTTATAAAAAGTTATAAAAATAATAGAATCCAAAATATTTTAGAAACAAGAAGGATTGGATGTGTAAATCTCCAATTTGCATTACCAAGATTTCGAGAATTCGTATCTATGAAAGCATAGTTAAACAAAAGGAGCATCTTGCCATTACACATGGTAATGACAAGATAATTAAAAAGAAAAAGTATCATAACCAAAGCGTATGATTTAATGAAAAAAGCTCAGTGTACACCTCCTAGTGGGACGATTATACTTAGATTAATCAAACAGTATTCTCAGTACCATTAGGAGGTTTTTATTATGGGAAAATATGAAGATAATCTTGAATTGTTGAAAAAAACGGTGCGATGTGAACCAGTAGACAGAGTTCCTGTCGTACCATGTGGAAATGCTTATTTTGCAAAGGCCCAGGGTGTATTATTAAAAGACTATATTACAGACTTTGATGCAGCCTGCGATGCCAACCTTAGAGAATTGACTGCAATTGATGCAGATGGCACGCAAAATGTCATCTTCTCTCCATACTTGCTAGGAACCCAGTGGCTATCAAAAGCATCTCTTCCTGGAATTGAGCTAGGGGATGACGAGATGTGGCAGGTAAAAGAGTTTGAAAATATGCAGTTTGAAGACTATGCCAAGATCCAGGAAATGGGTTGGGATGCCTTCCAAAAGCAGTTCATTGCAGAAAAGTGCAACAACAATTGGGAGAATCTAAAGCCTTTCTTTGAAGCAAATCCTAGATGCTACAAGAAGTTCTATGATGCTGGAATTCCATGTATCGTTGACTTCCTCATGATTACACCATTTGAATATTTCTGTGGAGGACGCTCCCTAGAGGCTTTCTTTATGGATGACTTGATGGAAGAACCAGAGTTGATGCATGAAATCTTTGATATGGTATTAGAGAACAATCTGAAAGCTTACAGACAGCAGATCAAGGATACCAACGCACTAGGCGTATGGATTGGTGGTTGGAGAACAGGTCCAGATCTGGTATCTCCTACTATGTTTGATGAATTTGTATGGCCATCATTCAAGGCTTATTATGACCTATGTATCGAGATGGATGTCATTCCAATGTTCCACTTGGATTCTTGCTGGGACCTTGATCTTGACAAGTTCAAACGCCTAGAAGATAAGACCTACATCCTAGCTCTTGATTCTAAGACAGACATGAGAAAGGCCCGTAAAGTCTTAGGTAAGGATGTCTGCCTTCTCGGAGATGTTCCTTGTGAACTAATGAGCTTTGGGACTCCAGAGGAAGTCAAAGAATATGTGACTTCTATGTTGGAAGATGTAGGACCATGGGGAGTGATGATTGCAACAGGATGCGATATTCCTTCCGATGCTAAGCGAGAAAATGTAGCTGCCATGAGCCAGGCTGCCCATGAATTCTTGCAGACACACCCTCAAAAATAAATATTCATGACTAGACAAAAAGGTGGAAACGATAGGTTCTATTTATCGTTTCCATCTTTTATTTGTGAAACACAAAATAAGCTACAAAATGTGACAAAAAATCCTAGCAAATAAATGAAAATAGAATATGATAGAGGTAAGAGAAAATTTATAAAAAGTAGGGAGTGATAGTGGTTGAATATTACACAGATGAAATATTTTATTACAGCAGCCAAGTGTCTGAACTTTACCAAGGCAGCAGATAAGTTATTTATCACCCAGCCAGCCTTGAGCCGCCAGATTGCATCTATGGAAGCTGAGCTGAATATGCAGCTATTTATAAGAAATAACCGGTCAGTGCGCCTGACTCCGGCAGCAGTTGTATTGTTAGAAGGATTTGAAAAAATCTACAATGAATATAATGTTACCGTTGCAAAGGCCTTAAATAGCTTTCAGGGCTTGAGCGGTGAGCTCAATATCGGAGTCGTAGAAGGAGCCTATGTAGGAGATCTGTTTCCTGGAGTGTTGCAGCACTTTGCTAGTTGCTATCCCAATGTGAAGATTAACCTTCGTAACTATAGCTTTAATGACTTGATTGAAGGTCTTTATAGCAACAAGCTAGATATGATTATCACCTTGCTCTTTGATGTGAAAAATCGAGAAAAGGTCAAATATGAGATCATTGAAAAGACCAAAGATTATGTGGTAGTTCACAAGAATCATCGCCTGGCCAATGCTTCTTATGTGAAGCTCTCAGACTTTAAGGATGATGTGATTATTATGGTATCTCCAGAAGATTCAGAAGAATCTCCAAAGCTGATTCTAGATGCTTGCAAGAATGCCGGATTTAACCCAAAAGTGAAGTTTGCAAGCTCTCTGCAAGAGGAAATGCTATGGGTTCAGGCAGGAGTAGGAGTGTGTATTTTAGATTCAAGGAACCTTTTGTCCAATAATGATACGGTGCGCTTTTTGCCTACGGATATTATTTCAGACCCAAGTCTGACCTTGGCATGGAATACCGACAATTACAACCCTATGCGAGAAATCTTTGCAGATAATTTTTTGAGTAAACAAGGAAAGGAAGACAAGAATTAGAATCATTACAAGTTGGTATGGCATGATGAACTAAAATGGAAAAAATACGGTTCATTTTATGCAAAAAGACAAAATAAACAAATAAAAACGATGAATTTTAGTCAAAATCAAGAATAATTTAGGAAATCTCACAAGTAATCATAACC
>CAVJBW010000223.1:0-2916 GCA_963647625.1 Lachnospiraceae bacterium | reverse complement strand
GGGTGATATAAGGCAACATCTTCTTTTTAAAATAGTTGAGCATAATCATTTTCATATCAAATCCCCGCATGGCATTGTGGGCATGGCAGATTCGGTATGGAACCTGGTGATTGCTTGCTTCTTTGAGAGCAAAATATCCAAGCTCAGACATATGACAATGAATGATCTTATATTCTGTATGCTCTGTAAAAAACTCCTTGAGCATTTTCTTGTACTTGGAAAAATTCTGAGGATAAATCGGTATCATTCGATAGATCCTTCCTCCTAAAGCTTCTATTTCATCTTCAAATGCTCCTCTTTCACTTCGATGAACCATAAAGTCAAATTGTACTTTGCTTCGATCCATATGGCGATAGTAGTTCATAATCATGGATTCGGCACCACCACGGTTCAA
The DNA here is from genome assembly GCA_963647625.1 of Lachnospiraceae bacterium. Classification (GTDB taxonomy): domain Bacteria; phylum Bacillota; class Clostridia; order Lachnospirales; family Lachnospiraceae; genus Eubacterium_C. The sequence goes on along the minus strand of CAVJBW010000223.1, from coordinate 2,522 downwards.
GATAGTAAAAAGATTCAAGATACGAATTGGTTCACTCATAATGACTTTCTCCTATGATCTACAAACAGTTCTTTTGCTTTTTTCATCTTAACATAAATAGGAAGAAAATCACAGTTTTTTCGCGCTTGTTAGCACTCATCAAAAAAGAGTGCTAATTTTCTATTGACTTTTCATTTTTCCCGTATTAAGATACTCTCATGTAAATTTTTCCAATGAAGGAGTGATATCATTATGGCAAATAAACACGGATCCTTATCCATTACAAGTGAGAATATTTTCCCAGTTATCAAGAAATGGCTCTATTCTGACCATGATATCTTTTATCGTGAAATTGTTTCTAATGCTTGTGATGCAATAACCAAGTTAAAGAAATTAGATATTATGGGAGAATATACTCTTCCAGAAGATTATAAAGCTGAGGTTCGCGTAGAACTGAATCCTACAGACAAGACCATCAAGATTATAGACAATGGTCTTGGAATGACCGCTGATGAAGTGGATGAATATATTAATCAAATTGCTTTTTCCGGAGCAACTGACTTCTTAGAAAAGTACAAGGACAAGGCAAATGAAGAACAGATTATTGGACATTTTGGTCTTGGTTTTTACTCTGCCTTTATGGTGGCAGACGAAGTGACGATCGATACCTTGTCTTATCAAGAAGGAGCTCAGGCTGTACATTGGACCTGTGATGGAGGAACCGAATTCGACATGTCTGATTCTGACAAAACAAGCGTCGGTACCGAGATTACTCTCTATTTAAATGAAGATTGCCTTGAATTTTGCAACAAATATCGTGCAAAAGAAGTTCTAGACAAGTATTGCTCTTTCATGCCTCTTCCAATCTATCTCAAAGATGTTACCGCTGAGACCGAATATGAAACCATCGATCCAGAAGATCAGCTTGAAACAGATGAAGTCATTGAGACCATCATTGAAGAAGCTAAGACCGAGGAACAGGAAAATGAAAATGGAGAAAAAGAAATCGTAGAAATCTCTCCTAGAAGCGAAAAGCTCAAGATTGTAAAGCGTCCAGTTCCAATCAATGATACGACTCCACTCTGGACCAAAAGCCCAAGTGAATGCACCAAAGAGGAATATATCGCTTTCTATCGCAAGGTATTTAATGACTTCAAAGAACCACTCTTTTGGATTCATTTGAATATGGATTATCCTTTCAATCTCAAGGGTATTTTATATTTTCCAAAAATCAATACCGAATATGATTCCATTGAAGGAACCATCAAATTGTATAACAACCAGGTATTTATTGCAGATAATATCAAGGAAGTCATTCCGGAATATCTCATGCTCTTAAAGGGTGTCATTGATTGCCCAGACCTTCCATTGAATGTATCACGTAGTGCTCTGCAAAATGATGGATTTGTTACTAAGATCTCCGATTATATTTCCAAAAAGGTTGCAGACAAATTGGTCGGTATGTGCAAAACAGAAAAAGAATCCTACGAAAAGTTCTGGGATGATATTAGTCCATTCATCAAATATGGTTGCTTAAAGGATGACAAGTTCTGCGACAAGATGAATGATTATATTCTCTTTAAGAATCTTGAAGGAACTTATCTCACTCTTCCAGAGTGCTTGACCGTTGAAGAAAGTGAAGAAGAAGCTGCTACAGAGACTTCTGCAGAAGAAGGCACAGATGCTCCTGAAAAGGACAATCGTAAGCCAGTTTATTATGTCACAGATCAAAATCAGCAAAGCCAGTACATCAATCTATTTAAGGAAAGTGGCAAAGATGCCTTGATTCTAGATCAGACCATTGATTCTAGCTTTATTACCAAGCTTGAACAACGCAACGAAAAGATCCGTTTCTTAAGAATCGATGCAGATCTAACAGATGATATGAAGGAAGAAATTCCAGAAGAAGAGCTGACTTCTTACACCGAAACATTGACAGGGCTATTTAAAAATGCCTTAGGAAAAGATCAACTAGAGGTAAAGGTAGAAAAGCTCAAGGACAAATCCCTCTCTTCTATGATCGTCCTTTCTGAAGATATGATTCGTATGGAACAGATGATGAAATATTATGCTTCCGATGGCATGGATCTATCTATGTTTGCTGCCCCAGAGACTCTGGTTCTTAATATTAACAACGACCTTGTTCTTTATTTACTAGACCATGTGGATGGACCAAAAACCAACATGCTATGTGAGCAATTATATGACCTTGCTGTTCTTGCCAATAAGCCACTTGCTCCAGAAGCAATGACCAAATTTATTGCTCGAAGCAATGAAATCATGCTAGAACTTGCAAACAAATAATCTTCAAGTAAAATAAGAAAAACATCTCCCCATTCGCTCAGAATGGAGAGATGTTTTTTTAGTTAAAACAATATCGTATTGTCTACTATCAATATTTTAAAAATAGTTTTAGCAAATTATTCTTCGTTACTCATACCTTTTTCATTCATACGACGAACGTCCTCATCGATGAAATCTACCTTTAAGAGTAAGGCAAAGATTACAGCTACAATTGCCATAAGAAGCATTACTTTGTAAGC
>CAVJBW010000222.1:0-2918 GCA_963647625.1 Lachnospiraceae bacterium | reverse complement strand
GAACAAAAGAAGAACTAGAACTAGCAATTCGCGAAATTCTTCAAAAAGATGTTGAAGTTTTTATAGAAAGAATAGATAATAAAACACAGGCAAATCAAGATTTTGGTATGGACCTGCAAGAAGTTCTTGGAGGAATGACCATCGAAATTGAAGATTAGAATATTTTTAAGTAAAAGTAGGAGGATATCATGGCTAAAAAAGGTGGTTATGGTGGCGGAATGCCAGGAAATATGGGAAATCTTATGAAGCAGGCGCAGAAGATGCAACGCCAAATGGAAAATGCATCCAAAGAGCTTGAAGAAAAAGAAGTAACAGCAGCAGCCGGAGGTGGAGCTGTAGAAGTAACGGTATCAGGTAAGAAAGAAATCTTAAAGGTAAAGATCGCCCAGGAAGTGGTAGACCCAGATGACGTAGAGATGCTTGAAGATCTCATTATGGCAGCAACCAATCAGGCACTACGAGAGATTGAGGATATCTCGAATAAATCCATGGCGCAAATTACCGGTGGACTTGGCGGTTTCCCATTTTAAGATAAGAGCAGGTTATAATGGATTATTATAGTGGTCATATTTCAAAACTAATAGAAGCCTTTTCGTCTTTGCCTGGTATAGGAAATAAATCCGCACAAAGGCTAGCTTTTCACGTGCTCAATATGCCCCTAGATCAAGTGCAGGATTTGGCAGATGCTATCGTGGAGGCCAAGCAAAATGTAAAATATTGCAAGAGTTGTTTAACACTTACAGATGAAGAAATCTGTCCGATTTGCAATAGCGATAAGCGAAACCACAAACAAATTATGGTAGTAGAGAATCCGCGAGACCTGGCAGCTTATGAAAAAACAGGTAAATATACAGGTCTGTATCATGTCCTGCATGGAGCGATTTCGCCTATGTTAGGAGTTGGCCCAGGGGATATTCATTTGAAAGAACTGATGCAACGTTTGCAAGGAGATGTAGATGAAGTAATTATTGCAACAAATTCATCCCTAGAAGGGGAGACTACTGCCATGTATATCAGTAAACTAATAAAACCTACAGGAATCAAAGTCTCACGTATTGCCAGCGGAGTTCCCGTTGGTGGAGACTTAGAATATATTGATGAAGTTACTTTGCTTAGAGCTTTAGAAGGAAGAACAGAGCTTTAGAGGCAAGCATGCCAAAAGGAGGAAACAATGACAAATCTAGAGTTACAAAAACAAGCAAATGCAATTCGTAAAGGAATTGTTACAGCTGTTCACAGTGCCAAATCAGGTCATCCAGGAGGATCACTGTCTGCAGCAGATCTCTTTACTTATTTGTATTTTGAAGAATTAAATGTAGATCCAAAAGATCCAAAGAAGGCAGACCGTGATCGTTTTGTCCTATCCAAAGGACACGTAGCACCAGGCTTATATTCTACTTTGGCTCATAAAGGATATTTTCCAGTAGAGGATTTGACAAGTCTTCGACATGTGGGTTCTTATCTTCAAGGACACCCAGATATGAAGCACATTCCAGGTGTTGATATGTCTTCAGGTTCTCTAGGACAGGGCTTTTCTACAGCAGTGGGAATGGCACTTGCAGGACAGGTAGATCAGGCTGATTATAGAGTCTATGCTCTACTTGGAGATGGAGAGATTCAAGAAGGACAGATTTGGGAAGCTGCCATGTTTGCAGGATTCCACAAGATGGACAATCTTGTATGTATTGTTGACAATAACAACCTTCAGATTGATGGAGCAATCGATGAAGTCTGCTCACCATACCCAATCGACAAGAAGTTTGAAGCATTCAATTTCCATGTAATTAACATCAATGGACATGATTTTGATGAAATTCGAGCTGCTTTTGAAGAAGCCAAAAAGACAAAAGGATGCCCAACAGCAATTATTGCACATACCGTAAAAGGAAAAGGTGTATCTTTCATGGAAAATCAAGCAGGATGGCATGGAAAAGCACCAAATGATGAAGAATACAAGATTGCAATGGAAGATCTTGAAAAGGAGGCAGCAGCATTATGTCAGAAGTAAAGAAAATTGCTACAAGAGAAAGTTATGGTAATGCTCTTGCTGAACTTGGAAAAGAGCATGAAGATATTATCGTTTTAGATGCAGACCTTGCAGGAGCAACAAAGACAGGAACCTTTAAAAAAGCAGTACCAGAGCGCTTCTTTGATTGTGGAATCGCAGAATCCAATATGGCAGGTATTGCAGCAGGATTATCTACCTGTGGAAAAGTACCATTTATGAGTTCCTTTGCCATGTTTGCAGCAGGAAGAGCTTATGAGCAGGTAAGAAATTCCATTGGCTATCCACATTTAAATGTCAAGATTGGCGCTACTCATGCAGGAATTTCTGTAGGAGAAGATGGAGCAACCCATCAGTGCCTTGAAGATCTAGCCCTTATGAGAGAGATTCCAGGTATGGTTGTAATTAATCCGGCAGATGATGTAGAAGCAAGAGCTGCAGTAAAGGCTGCTTACGAACATGAGGGTCCGGTTTATATGAGATTTGGACGACTTGCAATTCCTGTTATTAATAATGAAGAGGATTACAAGTTTGAATTAGGAAAAGGAATCGAAATGAAGTCCGGTAAAGACCTTACGATTATTGCAACAGGTCTTTGCGTTGGAGAGTCTTTAGAAGCAGCAAAGAAGCTAGCAGAAGATGGAATTGATGCTCAGGTTATCAATATTCATACATTAAAGCCTCTTGATGAAGAGATCATTGTAAATGCCGCTAAAGCAACGGGAAAAGTAGTTACAGTAGAAGAACATTCTATTATAGGAGGTCTTGGAAGTGCTGTAGCTGACGTGCTTTGCGAAAAACAACCAACCAAGCTGATGAAGATTGGTGTAAATGACGTATTTGGAGAATCAGGCCCAGCAGTAGAGCTGATTCACAAATACGGACTAGATGCAGAAGGAATTTATAATAAAAT
>CAVJBW010000221.1:0-2919 GCA_963647625.1 Lachnospiraceae bacterium | reverse complement strand
AAAATATATTGACAAATTTTTTCAAAAAAGATACCATATAGGTACAGACATAAATTATGCATTTTACAATTTAATTGATTAACCTAAATTCACTCTAATGGAAAAGCAGAACCGAAGGTTCTGTTTTTTCATTTATACCAAATGCAATTTCTATTACATAAAACAGAGGCTATTACTTTAAAAGTAACAGCCTCTGTCTTCATTTAATCATGATAAGATTATCTTATTTATTTGCTACTGCAGCTTTAATCTGCTCTGTAAGCATTGGTACAATCTTATTTAAGTCTCCAACAATACCATAGTCAGCTACATCAAAGATTGGAGCATCTTCATCTTTATTGATTGCAATAATGATGTCAGATTCTTCCATACCTGCAACGTGCTGGATGGCTCCAGAGATACCGATTGCGAAGTATACGTTAGGACGTACAGTCTTACCGGTCTGTCCTACCTGAAGATCTTTTGGCTTCCAGCCTGAATCTACTACTGCACGTGAGCAAGATACAGTTCCACCAATTGCTTCTGCAAGTTCTTCAAGTAATGTAAAGTCTTCACCAACTCCACGTCCACCAGAAACTAAGATCTTAGCATCCATGATGTCAACAACGTCAGTTACGTTCTTAACGATTTCCTGGATTTCTACATACTTAGCATTCTTTTCGAATCCTGGGTTGTATGAAATAATATCAGCCTGAGCACCCTTCTTTGGCTCAATCTTCTGCATTACACCAGGACGAACAGTAGCCATCTGTGGACGGTTGTCTGGGCAAGCGATTGTTGCGATTGTATTTCCACCGAAAGCAGGACGAGTCATAAGAAGCTGTTTGTGCTTCTGCTCATCTTCTTTTCCTGGGATAGCCTTAAGAGGGAAATCACCAATCTCAAGTAAGGTACAGTCAGCTGTAAGACCTGTTGCAACTCTTGCTGAAACACAAGGACCAAGGTCACGACCGATAGCTGTAGCACCTACCAACATGATTTCTGGCTTGAATTCATTAATTACAGATGCAAGTGCATGTGTATATGGCTCTGTCATATAATCCTTTAACATAGGATCGTCTACAACGATAACTTTGTCAGCACCATATTCTGCTAACTGATCTGTAAGATCTGAACCTAAGTTAGATCCAAGAAGTACAGCTACTACCTTTGCATCATCAAGTTCAGCTGCAAGTCTGGTAGCTTCACTTGTTAATTCTAAAGCGATTCCGCTTAATTCATTATCGACCTGCTGTGCAAAAACATAAACGTCTTTGTACTGAGCGATCTGTTCTTTTGTCATTGCTCCCATTGTTTAGTCACCACATTCCTTTCTTAGATTACATGTTTTGTTAACAGCTTATCCATGATGTAAGATACGCCTTCTTCTGGTGAATCTGGAACGATTTTTTCACCTGCACCCTTACGAACTTTGTCAGATGCACGAGCGATCTTTGTAGGAGAACCTTTCAGACCAAGATTGGAATCATCGATATCCTTAAGGTCTGATCTTCCCCAAGTAGTGATCTTGCCATTGTCAGGATCACAAGCATCAAAGATACCACCTGGAGTCATGTAACGTGGCTCATTTAATTCAGCAAGAGCTGTACAAAGTACAGGCATCTTTGCCTTTAAGATATGATATCTGTCATCAAACTGACGTTTTACAACAACGCTATCTCCCTCAACCTTTAATTCCTGTGTATAAGAGATAACTGGAAGTCCAAGATGTTCAGCGATCTGAGGTCCTACCTGAGCGGTATCTCCGTCGATAGCCTGACGTCCTGTAATAACAATATCATAATCAAGGTTTCTAAGAGCACCAGCGATTGTTGTAGAAGTAGCCCATGTATCAGCTCCTCCAAGAACACGGTCAGTTACCAAAACTGCCTTGTCAGCGCCCATTGCTAATGCTTCTTTTAATACAGCTGTAGCCTTTGGAAGACCCATGGTTACTACAGTAACCTCTGCGCCGTATTCATCTTTTAATCTAAGTGCTGCTTCAAGACCTGCCTTGTCATCTGGATTCATGATTGCAAGCATTGCAGCTCTGTTCAGTGTACCATCTGGATTGAATTCTACTCCACCTGCAGTATCAGGTACCTGTTTAATACATACTACTACCTTCACGATAATAATCTCCTTTCGTATTTCGATAAAATGTCAGAATCAATTATTTCAAAAGATTAGCAGAAATAACCATTCTCTGAACTTCAGATGTTCCTTCGTAGATTTCAGTAATCTTAGCATCACGCATCATACGCTCAACATCATATTCTCTGATGTATCCGTAACCACCGTGTAACTGAACAGCCTTAGTAGTAACTTCCATAGCTGCTTCAGCTGCATATAATTTAGCCTGTGCAGCTTCGAAACCATATGATTTCTGAGTATCTTTTGCACGAGCTGCTCTATAAACCAAAAGCTGAGCTGCCTGCATCTTTGTAGCCATATCAGCAAGCTGGAACTGTGTATTCTGGAACTGAGCGATAGTTCTGCCGAACTGCTTTCTTTCTTTTACATATTCGATTGTTGTCTCAAGAGCACCTTCTCCAAGACCAAGAGCCTGAGCTGCGATACCGATACGTCCACCATCAAGAGTGTGCATAGCAACGCCAAATCCCTTACCCTTTTGTCCAAGTAAGTTCTCCTTAGGGATACGGCAATCCTGGAAAATAAGTTCATAAGTAGCTGAACCACGGATACCCATTTTCTTTTCTTTGGTACCGAATGTAAATCCAGGTGTTCCCTTTTCTACGATAAATGCTGAAATTTCTTTCTGCATTTTTCCACGCTTTTCAACTTTACCTGTAACAGCGATAACAATATAAACGTCTGCATAACTTCCGTTTGTGATGAAGCATTTAGAACCGTTTAATACCCATTCGTCACCATCTAAAACAGCCTTTGTCTGCTGTCCCTGAGCATCTGTACCAGCAC
>CAVJBW010000220.1:0-2924 GCA_963647625.1 Lachnospiraceae bacterium | reverse complement strand
TTGTGGTAGATAACGATGTTGCTTATTCTATGGTCATTCAGAATCGAGCAATGGCAGCTTGGATCATTGGATTTATTCTCTTTGCTCTGGTTGTTTTATATATGAACTTTTCTAGGTGGATGACTTCCCCAGTAGTTGAGCTAAGAAAGGCCATGGAACAGGTTGAGACAGGAGATCTTACTGTTCGTGCAAAGAATTCAACCAATGATGAAATGTCCTATATTATTGATGGATTTAACAAGATGATTGAAAATCTTGATACCTACATTAAGGAAGTATACACGGCTCAAATCTATCAAAAAGATGCAGAACTCAATGCCCTAAAGATGCAGATACAACCGCATTATCTTTATAATACATTAGATGTTATTCGAATGACGGCATTAGATCAAAAGGATGAATACACGGCTTCTTTGCTTGAAAGTCTAGCGATGCAGCTGCGTTATGTCTTATCTCCACAGGCTGAAAGGGTTACCTTACTAGAAGAGGTCAACATGCTAAAGGAATATGTGGTGATTATGCAGGCAAGATTCCCTCAAAAATTTGACTTTTATGTAAGCTTAAAAGATGAGGATGCATCCCTTATGACCTTGAAGATGCTATTTCAGCCGGTTCTTGGCAATGCCATCAAGCATGGTATTCGTCCAAAGGAAGGTTCTGGAAGAATTGCCATGGACATTGCACGAAAAGAATCTTATGTGGAAGTGACCATCATGGATGATGGAATAGGCATGAGCCAAGAGATGGTAGAGCATATTGATGAAATACTAAGAACGCTTCCAATTGGTGAAAAAGATCCGGATAATAAATTAAGTGTGGGAATGAAAAACGTATATGATCGTATCAAATTGAGCTGCGGTCAGCAGTACGGTTATACGGTAGAAAGTATAGAAGGAATGGGAACAGTGGTTACTTACCATTTGCCTATATGGGAGAAGAATGATGAAGAAAGTAATAATGGCTGATGATGAAGTAGTAATTTTAAATGGCCTAAAACATATGGTTCCGTGGGAAAAATTAGAGATTGAATTAGTCGGTGAAGCACAAAATGGAACAGATCTATTAAGGGAAATACTAGATAAAAAGCCACAAGTGGTTATTTCGGATATCAAGATGCCGGGCCTTACGGGCCTTGATGTAATTCGCCAGGTCAAAGAAGCTGGCTTAGATGATATAAAATTTATTTTTATCAGTGGTTTTCAAGAATTCACTTATGCAAAGGAAGCTTTGGCTTATGGGGCGGTGGATTATTTGTTAAAGCCGGTTAATGCATTGGATCTTGAAGAAGCCATAAAAAAAGCCCTAGAACAATTTGAAGAGCATTCTGTAAGCAAACTTTTTGAGGAGTCTGAATCTGAAATTGAGCTTTTGTTTGATAAGATTAACGAAGGAAATGAAGTAGACAGTAAGGAACTTAAGAAGAATTTTGATAAGCTTCAGATTGATTTAGAAAATAAGCTGTTCATTGGACTTAGCATAGGTATTTTGCCAACGGATATTCGAAAGCTAAGAGAACAGTCCATTACCAAATATCATTTGACTCAGTTTTCTGTCTTTAATCGTACTGCAGAACTTTTTAAAGAACAAAAGTGTGGATTTATGATCAAGCGAGATGAAGATGCCATACATCTGATTATGGTTTTGGAAAAAGATGATGAGATGGGCTTTTTTGAACGCTATGTTCATCCTATTCGCAGTGAAGTAGAGCGGGAATTTAATGTGGAATTACATATAGGCATTGGAATGCGAACGGATAATGTTATGCAGCTGAAAAATGTTTATAAGACATCCAAGTTTGCCTTCGTAAATTACTTTTTTGAAGAAAAGTCTGTTTTGGATTTTGATAATATGCACAAGCAATATACGGTTTCTTTTGAGGATTATACCAAGCAGCTGGATGAAGTTTTTCAGGCAATCCTGCTAAAAGAGGGACGGGTATTAGAACAAGTCGACAAAATTCTTCAGATGATCTATGAGATTCATTATGGAAATCCTTATGCAACCAAGACAAGAGTGATTAACTTTATGGATGATTTGATGCTGAAGATTAATCAGTACTCCTTGATACGAAAAAGTTATGAAAAGGAACAAGAGGAACTTCAAAACAAGATTAGAGATGCTTTGAATTATCCAGAGCTTCACAAGCTTGTTATGAAATATTATGAAGGATTGGTGGCAGACATCTACCAGACGGAGAGGGTAAGAGAAGCTAGCTCCATAGAAATGATCAAGCGATTTATTCGTGAACATTATATGGAAGATTTGTCTGTTAAGAAAGTTGCTGAGTTTGCTTGTGTTTCTCAAAATTATTTTAGTGCCATGTTTAAAAAAGAAACAGGAGAAAATTTCAAGGCCTACCTTACCGCTATTCGTATGGAGGAAGCGATGAAGCTTTTGCTAGATACGGAAATGAAGACCTATGAGATTGGAGAAGCGGTAGGCTATAATAATGTCAGAAGATTCGTAGATGCCTTTCGTAGCAAATATGGCATGAGCCCTATGGATTATAAAAAGACGCTGAAATAAGGAGGATTTTAGATGGAACATGTTACAATCATGACTGGAAAATTAACAGAATCTGTTGAATTTTATCAAAAAGTAATAGGCCTTAAGGCAATTCGCCATTTGCAAGGAGGTCCACATGAAATCTACTTTATGGGGCAAAATGAGACGGATGTGTTTGTGGAACTTGTGGAAAACAAGGCAGAGTCTTATAATGGAAAGGGCCTTTTGATCGGATTTACTGTAGAGGATGTAAGAAAGAAAAGGCAGGAGCTTTTACAAGACGGATATGAAGTCAGTGACCTTGTTTCCCCAGAAGAAAATGTAGTCTTTTTCACAGTAAAAGATCCTAATGGAGTAGAAATTCAATTATTGTCGAATCATTAATAAAAACAAAGGTGTTTTTTTATCATTAATAGATA
>CAVJBW010000219.1:0-2936 GCA_963647625.1 Lachnospiraceae bacterium | reverse complement strand
TTTTGAAGGCTATTATACGGACGATCTAGGAAAACGTATTTTTTAATATTATAGGGTAAAAGAAAAAGCCGATCTAGAAACTTAGCATAGCTTGCTAAGTCCTAAATCGGCTTTTATTATTGCGCTTTTTAATAATTTATGATTCATATCCAGGTAATTTTTTTACAGGAATCTGAATTTCACAAAAATCCAAGGCTTCTTTACCACCATAGAAGATGGCATCTAAGAGACATTCGTCATAAATATCGCCGCATACTTCATAGTGGTTTTGGGTAACCCAATTCATAAGACGGAAGAGATGTTCTTCTTCATATGGCATACCAAACTTAGGCAAACATACATACTCGCCAGCAGGAAGAGTGATCATCTGGGCCTTCTTGTCTAGGTTAGGAAGTGTAAATGGCTCTGCAAGCATACTGCAACCACCTGCTTTGACAAAAGGATTGCCTTTTTCTAAGGCCTCCTTAAAAATCAAGGCTCCCCAGTGGCGACTAGGCAAAAATCCGGCACTTTCAGAAAGATTCCAAATCTTCATCAAGGTTAAGTGAAGTTCTTGCCTTGAAAATACACCATCCTGCCATGGATAGTAAAGCAAATATCGCTCAGGAAACGTCTGCAAGTGTGGCTTTAAGTCTTGGTCTTGATAGTCATTGGCCTGACGATAGACATTGACTCTCTGCTCTACAAGTTCTTGCTGCTTTTTTAATGTCTCGATATTCTTCTTGATCTTCTCGTGCTGCGCTTCTAATAGCTCAATAGAAGTAAGAAGAGTGTTTTCTTTGTTATGTGTTCGAATGGCATCTAATGGCATTCCAATAGATTTTAAAAAGCAAATCTCTCGAAGAAGAGGAATTTGCATCGTACTATAATAACGATAGCCAGTTTCTTCATCGACATAATCTGGTTCAAAAAGACCAATCTTGTCATAATAAATAAGAGTCTGACGCGAAATGTCGTGAATCTGCGCCATCTCTGAAATAGATAATTTGCGATTAATTGACTCCATGTTTTATACCCCTTTTGTATGAAATCCTCTACTCGATTAGATTATACATCAAGAAAACTTTTAACACAATTGCCAAAATAGGTTAAAAAAAACAGACTTGTATGATATAATGTCACAAATAAAGTGGGTAGAGAAAGAACAATTTGAATAAGTATAGTGAGGTAACACAATATGAATGAAAAAGATTTGATACCGGTTAAGGTGCATTGGGAGGCCATTGAACGCTATGTGGTATTTTCTGTTTTTCATCTAGCCATAAAGGCTAAGGATGAGGAAATTGGTTATTACCGAATCTTTTCAGAACCGAATAGTGATAATATAGCATTCTATGGCAAGGAAAAGGAAGACCGAAGAGGCATACTTCCTCCAGAGCAGTACAAGGCCCATGAAAATAATCGTAAGATGATTCGCTTGATCGAAAAAGATCTCGAAGAACACGGCTACTATATTCCGGATGGCCACAAGATGATTACAGATATGATGCTGATTGGAAAAGAAAAATGGCCAAGTATCTGGGAAGTACTTTACTAAGGAGGAGAAAGCTGTGGGAGAACTGACACATGTAAATGCACAAGGAAGAGCCAAGATGGTAGATGTCTCAGACAAAGACATTACCCATCGTATTGCGGTTGCAAGAGGTCATATTAGCATGCTTCCAGAGACTTTTCGGCGGATAAAGGAAGGCGGTATCAAGAAGGGAGACGTTCTAGCAGTTGCGCAAGTAGCAGGTGTTATGGCAGCAAAAAGAACCTTTGAAATGATACCAATGTGCCATCCTTTGCTTTTGACAGGGGTAGATATTGAATTTTATCCGGATGAAGAGCACAGCTTGATTGAGGCTGTAGCTACGGTGAAGACCACAGGTCAAACCGGTGTTGAGATGGAGGCTTTGCATGCAGTTGCACAGGCTTTGCTGACTATATATGATATGTGCAAGGCTATTGACCGAGGCATGAGCATTCACAATATCTGTCTTCTGGAAAAAGATGGAGGAAAATCTGGCCATTATATCAGAGAATCATAGATATTAACAATGAGAGAGGATTATACATGGAAATTTCAAAAATCATTTTTCTAATCGTTATGATTGGCATTATGGTCTTGTTTGGATGGATGTCAACAAGGCGATACAAGAAAATGAAAGGGGAAGTAGAATCTGAGCGAGAGCAAATGATGCTAGCACGGCTTAGTTGCTATCAGACTGTATTTGTCATTATGTTGGTATATTTGTTTGCCAATTGGATCTTTGCCTTAAGTACGGGGCTGAATTGGGCGGATTTGTATACAATCTGCTTTGTTGGATTCTTGCTTATGATGTATTTATTTATTACTTTAGCAATGAAAAGGAAGGCGTATGGAGTCTTAAATGAAAATCTTCGCCCTCGTCCTTTATTTATTGCAATCGGATTTGTGGGAGCAATTTATCTAGGTCTAGCCTTGGTAAATATGATATATAATTCAAATTATGTTGTAATATACCAGGGGACCTTTACCTATCTTTCAGCAAATCTAGAACTAGGCATTATGTTGCTGGCATTGGCAATCACCCTATTGATTATCTTGCACCAGCAAAAAAAGGAAAAAGAATAAAAAGAGAGCATCTTGCAGTATTTACGATCTGCAAGATGCTTTTTTTTAATGGGAAAATCCTAGGGATTCTAGATTTCATTATAAATCTAACTTGGTAGTGCCTTCTAATGTGGCTTTCAGCTTGGCAAACTTGAAAAAGTCTGCGAGAAATTTGTTGGAGTTATTCTTCTTCATGGTAAGCTGCATTGGAAGGTATTTTTGTGGGAATTCTTCTTCAATTGGGATGAAACGAAGGTTAAGGTTGGTGGTGATTTCTGTTTCCTCGTAAATCAAGGAGACCCCAACTCCGGTTTCAATAGCAAAAAGAAAGTCTTCAAAATCTTCAAATTCTTCCACAATG
>CAVJBW010000218.1:0-2950 GCA_963647625.1 Lachnospiraceae bacterium | reverse complement strand
CTTCTCTTCGATTCTGTACTAGATTGGCCAGTCTCAAAGACTTGAGCTGGTGGGAAATCGCCGACTTGGTAACTCCTAACAAGGCCGCTAAGTCGCATACGCACATCTCCTTTAGGCGAAGAGCATGAAGAATCTTGACTCTGGTAGGATCTGCAAACATCTTGTACAAAGTCGCTAGTTCTTGATAAGTCTTCTCTACATCAAGGCTATTTCTTACTTCTGCTACGACTTCTTCATGAATCATCTCACAGCTACATTCTAAGTTTTTATCTTCCATATTTCACCTCCCAGTTGAATAGTTGAGTATTTGTTCAACTATTATTATACATATCATTGAGGTCCTGTCAATAAAAAAAGAAGCTTTTTCAGCTTCTTTTCTTAACTATAAGTTCCTTGTCCTTCATAAGACCTATATATTTCAGCAATTTGTTTAAATTCTTCAGCCTTGATAGCATGTCCCCCAACGACCTCGCCAACAATGGAAGGAAGTCCTAGGGCATAGGATTTGTTATTGAGATTGATATAGACAATGGTATCTCCTGGTAGTGACACTGGTAAGGACCCCTGGGTAAATCCATGTTCCTTAAGATCACAAATCAGCGCTTCTTTTTCCTGGCACCTAACAGCAAAGACTGCGCTGCCGCTTACTACTTCTTTTGGTTTGTCGGCATTGCTCTTAGGTCTATTTGCTTTTTGCTCTTGATACTCTCCTAGAATATATTCTGCAAATTCACCAAGTTCTTCTGTTAGCTCTTCAAGGCTTTCAAATTCTCCCATAAAAGCATCGCCTCTAGCCACTTCATCCACAAGAACAATATCATTTTTCTTTCCCTTACTAGAAGGATAGATCACAAAGGAAATCTTCAAGGTGGTCTCTTCAATATGGTAAGCGATGACCCCCTTGCCTTCTTGTCCTTCTTCTTCATTTTGCGGATGAGAGGTTACCTTAAGGCCAAGACCTTCTAAGATTTCTGCAAAGTCTATTTCTAATCCTTGCTCCTTTAAATATTCCAAGGCAAGTTGTGTTACTTTCATAAGCTGTCTCCTTTTTCCTGTCTAATTTCTTGTGCTTGCATCCTTCTCGATACATGATCTCCTCTTTCTTCCACAAGCTCATATCCCACTGATGCAACTCGTCTACCCATACAACCGACGCAATGGGCAGCCTCATCTGATGTGCAGATCTTGTTGTCATAGAGTTCATAATCCTTCCTGTTCTTTACAGGGGAAAGATTGGGCATAACAACATTGGCCCCAGCCAAAATTCCCTTTTCCCGTCCCATAGGCTCTAATGTTCCAAGGGCTGTAGTTGCTGGCAAAAGCACATCTGGAAGCAGGATTCTAAGAATGCTAAGAAGCAATAAGGTAAGGGTCATGCTTCCTGGCTCTTCCTGGGCATAAATCGTATCATGGTGGGGAATAAATGGTCCGATGCCAATCATCTCTGGAGCAAATTCCTTTAGAAATTCCAAGTCCAATGCCAGATCCTCCAAGGTCTGAGAAGGTGCCCCAACCATAAATCCTGCCCCTACCTGATAGCCTAAGTCTTTTAGCCAGGTTAGGCACTCTAGGCGATTTGCCAGCTGCATAGACTGCGGGTGCAGTCTACGATATAACTCCTTTGAAGCGGTCTCATGGCGAAGAAGATAGCGGTCTGCTCCGGCTATTTTGAGCCTTTTATAGCTCTCGTAGCTTCTTTCTCCTACGGACAAGGTAATAGCGCAGCTAGGATATCTTTCTTTTATGGTCCTAATTACATCTTCTAAGCGCTCATCGGTATAATAGGGGTCTTCTCCCCCTTGTAATACAAAGGTGCGAAAGCCAAGTTCATAGCCATTTGCGCAGCAAGAAAGGATGTCTTCCTTGCTTAGGCGGTAGCGATGAACCTGCCGATTGCTTCCTTGAATCCCACAATAATAACAGTTGTTTTTGCAATAATTGGTAAATTCAATCAGACCTCTGGTAAAGACTTTATTTCCATAATATTTTCTGCGAAGCTTTATGGCTTCCTTGGCTAGTTCGTCTCTAAGTTCTTTCTTTTCATGCCCTGCTAGTAAGGTCACATATTCTTCTTTGGTCAGAGCATGATTTTGAATCAATTTGCTGCACAAGGTTTTTTCTTGAGAATTCATCTGCGGCTCCTTTTAAGAAGGGATCTTGGAATAAACAGCCTTCGCTGCAACTCCTGGCAAAGCTCCTAGCTTGCCGGACAAGGCATTGATTGCCTCCTCTGGTCCATCCACTGCAATACTAATCAAGGACATATTCTTTTGTCTGTGTGGAAGCCCCATCCGGCCAATAATCATCTCTACATTGTCATGAAGCAGACCATTGATCTGCTCTACCTGATTTAAATCTTCTACCACGATTGCAATAATTGCGACTCTCGTATTCATTTGCTTCTCCTTTCTTGCTACTTTTCTATCTTCTTCTAGCTATAAATAACAAAAGGCAAAGCAGATTGCTCTCTTGTACAATCCACCATGCCTCCTATATCTTAATCTTGCTTTTTAAAATATACTGTCATATGCTATCTGTTCGTCTAATCTTAAAGGGTATCCACAATCTGACGCACCTGTTCATAAGCATCCTGAACTGGCGCAAAAAGACCATCAAGATCTTCTGGCACTTTTCCATCTCTGCAGGATTCACATAAGGCAGAGGCTACCTCTTGTAAGGAGCTAAGGCCCAAATTGGCAGCGACTCCCTTGATGGTATGTGCGGCAAAAAAGACCTGTTCATAATCCTTTGCCTCTACAGCCTCTTGCAAGTTGTTATATTCCTCTCCTGCAATAAATTTTTTTAAAAATTGTATAATCAAAGCTTCCTTAGGAAGACGATTCATCACATCTTCATAATCTGCGCCCATTAATTCATAGCTTTCCTTTAGTCCCATAGGTACGTTCCTTTCCTTCATATCTTGCCTACATTTTAACACTTCTCGTTTTCC
>CAVJBW010000217.1:0-2952 GCA_963647625.1 Lachnospiraceae bacterium | reverse complement strand
TAACTAAGGAGGGAAGTAACGTGCCACGTAAAGGACATACTCAGAAAAGAGAAGTATTAGCAGATCCAATGTACAATAGCAAGGTAGTAACCAAGCTTATCAACAACATCATGTTAGATGGTAAGAAAGGTGTTGCTCAGAAGATTGTATATGGAGCATTCGAAAAGATTGCTGAAAAGACAGAAAAGCCTGCCTTAGAAGTATTCGAAGAAGCTATGAACAACGTAATGCCTGTACTTGAAGTAAAGGCTAGACGTATCGGTGGAGCAACCTATCAGGTACCAATCGAAGTAAGAGCTGACAGACGTCAGACTTTAGCACTTCGTTGGTTAACAGCTTTCTCACGTGCTCGTGGAGAAAAGACTATGGCTGATAGACTTGCAAACGAAATTATGGATGCTGCCAACAATACAGGAGCATCTGTAAAGAGAAAAGAAGATATGCACAAGATGGCAGAAGCAAACAAGGCTTTTGCTCACTATCGTTTCTAATTTCGATAGATTTGTGTATCCAAGCAAATTAAGGAGGAAATACCTTGGCTGGAAGAGAATATCCATTAGAGAGAACCAGAAATATTGGTATTATGGCTCATATTGATGCTGGTAAAACAACAACAACAGAGCGTATCCTTTATTATACTGGTGTAAACTATAAAATTGGTGATACTCATGAAGGTACTGCAACCATGGACTGGATGGAGCAGGAACAGGAAAGAGGAATCACAATTACTTCTGCCGCTACAACTTGTCACTGGACAGCTCAAGATCACAACAAGCCAAAGGCTGGTGCTTTAGAGCATCGTATCAATATCATTGATACCCCAGGACACGTGGACTTTACTGTAGAAGTAGAAAGATCACTCCGTGTACTTGACGGAGCTGTAGGTGTTTTCTGTGCAAAAGGTGGAGTAGAGCCACAGTCAGAAAACGTTTGGAGACAGGCAGATACCTACAATGTACCACGTATGGCATTCATCAATAAGATGGATATCTTAGGTGCAAACTTCTATGGAGCAGTTGATCAGATCAAGACTCGTCTTGGTAAGAATGCAATCTGCATCCAGCTTCCTATCGGTAAGGAAGATGACTTCAAGGGAATCATCGACTTGTTCGACATGGAAGCATATATCTACAATGATGAAAAGGGCGATGACATCTCTATCGTTGAAATCCCAGAGGATATGAAAGATGAAGCTGAGCTCTATCATGATGAATTAGTAGAAAAGATCTGTGAGTTGGATGATGATTTAACTCTTATGTATTTGGAAGGAGAAATCCCATCAAATGAAGAGTTAAAGGCTGCACTTAGAAAAGGAACTTGTGAATGTAAAGCCGTTCCTGTATGCTGTGGTACAGCTTACAAGAACAAGGGTGTTCAAAAGCTTCTTGATGCAATCATCGAATTCATGCCATCTCCACTTGACATCCCTGCTATCAAGGGTGTTGATATGGAAGGTAATGAAATCGAAAGACATTCCTCAGATGATGAACCTTTCTCAGCATTGGCATTCAAGATCATGACAGACCCATTCGTTGGTAAGCTGGCATTCTTCCGTGTTTATTCCGGAACAATGAATTCAGGATCTTATGTATTAAATGCAACAAAGGACAAGAAGGAACGTGTAGGACGTATCCTTCAGATGCATGCAAATAAGAGAGAAGAACTTGACAAAGTTTACTCTGGAGATATTGCAGCAGCAGTAGGATTTAAGGTTACTACAACTGGAGATACTATCTGTGATGAACAGAATCCAGTTATCCTTGAGTCTATGGAATTCCCAGAACCAGTTATCGAATTGGCTATCGAGCCTAAGACAAAAGCTGGACAGGGCAAGATGGGTGAAGCTTTAGCAAAACTTGCAGAAGAAGATCCTACTTTCCGTGCTCATACTGATCAGGAAACAGGTCAGACTATTATCGCTGGTATGGGAGAACTTCACTTAGAGATTATCGTTGACCGTCTTCTTCGTGAGTTCAAGGTAGAGGCTAATGTTGGTGCACCTCAGGTAGCATACAAAGAGACCTTTACAAAGCCTGTTGATCAGGAATATAAATATGCAAAGCAGTCTGGTGGACGTGGACAGTACGGACACTGTAAAGTACGTTTCGAGCCTATGGATGCAAATGCAGAAGAAACATTTGCTTTCGAATCAGAAGTTGTTGGTGGTTCTATTCCTAAGGAATATATCCCAGCAGTTGGTGAAGGTATCGAAGAGGCTGCTCAGGCAGGTATCCTTGCAGGATTCCCTGTACTTGGTGTTAAGGCCGTTGTATATGATGGTTCTTACCATGAAGTCGATTCATCAGAAATGGCATTCCACATTGCTGGTTCTATGTGCTTCAAAGAGGCTATGGCAAAGGCTGAGCCTACTCTTCTTGAGCCAATCATGAAGGTTGAAGTTACTATGCCAGAAGAATACATGGGTGATGTCATTGGTGATATCAATGCTCGTCGTGGACGTATTGAAGGAATGGATGACCTTGGCGGTGGAAAGATCGTTCGTGGTTATGTTCCATTGTCAGAGATGTTTGGATATTCTACAGACCTTCGTTCAAGAACTCAGGGACGTGGAAACTATTCAATGTTCTTTGAAAAATACGAGCCAGTACCTAAGAACGTAGCAGAGAAAATTATTTCTTCAAAAGATAAGTAAAGTGTTGAAAAACATTTAAAAATTTAATATAATCTAAATCAGTTGAGACTAGGATTATAGGATGACTATTTATGTCTATCAATTTAAGGAGGATTTGCAAAAATGGCAAAAGAAAAATTCGAGAGAAATAAACCACATTGTAATATCGGTACCATCGGACACGTTGACCATGGTAAAACAACTTTAACAGCAGCTATCACAAAGGTTCTGTCTGAAAGAGTAGCAGGAAATGCAGCTACAGATTTCGAGAACATTGATAAAGCTCCAGAAGAAAGAGAAAGAGGTATCACTATCTCTAC
>CAVJBW010000216.1:0-2955 GCA_963647625.1 Lachnospiraceae bacterium | reverse complement strand
GTATTAGAAAGAGAACTTGGAATGTCAAAATATGAGATGCTAGATCAAAAGATTGATAATATTCATTTGAATCATTTGAATGCTACTTCTTATACAGATGCGGCAAACTTTTCCTACAGAGAAGATGGTAATAATGTAGATATTGATACAGAAAATGTAGAGCTTGCCTCTGAACAGATTCGTTATCAGGGTCTTACTGAGAGTATCAATCAAGAATTTTCACGTCTAAAGACAGCAATTGGAAATTAAATTTTGGCTAGAATGAAAGGAAGGAAAGGATATGTCTGTATTTCAAGCATTTAATATTAACGCTTCAGGAATGACGGCTCAAAGATTTCGAACGGATATTATTTCTGAAAATATAGCAAATGTAAATACAACCAGTACGGAGAATGGCAAGCCATATACCCGTAAGGTGGTTACTTTTCAAGAAAAAGGTGCATCGGCAGATTTTAGAGAAGTACTTCGCAGAAATACCAATGAATATATTGGAAATGGTGTCAAGGTGACGTCAGTTATTAATGATACGGAAACGGAATATAAGATGGAATATGATCCTTCCAATCCAGATGCAGATGAGAACGGATATGTTACTTATCCTAATGTCAATATTGTGACAGAAATGACCAATCTAATTGATGCAAGTAGGGCCTATGAAGCCAATGCAACAGCATTTGAAGCAAGTAAATCAATGGCCCAAAGAGGACTTTCCATTGGTAATTCTTAATGGTCATAGAAGATAAGGAGTAAATTATGAATATTCAAGCACTGACCAATGTTTCATCGCCTTATACTACCCAGGCAGCAAGTGATTATGATACGTCAGTAGAAAAAACAAATAGTTTCGATTCTTTTTTGACATCAGCCCTTGGCATGGTGCAAGAAACGAATGAGTTACAAAATACTGCAGAGTCTGCAGAGATTCAATTTGCACTTGGCCAGATGGATAATACTCATGATCTGCAAGTGGCACAAGAAGAGGCGAATATTGCTCTTCAATATACAGTGGCAGTTCGTGATAATGTATTAGAAGCCTATAATACAATTATGAATATGCAGATGTAATTGTATTTGGGTAGTCGTATTGTTTAGAGGGAGAATAGATTCATGCAAGAACGGTTAAAAGGAATTTTAGATCGTCTGAAAGAATTTTGGAATAAACTTACCAAGCCGCAAAAAGGAATCTTAATTTCTATTGTGGCAGCGGTAATTGCAGCAATTGTAGTGGTAGCAGCTTTGTCATCAAGAGAGACTTGGGTAGAAATTGTAACTTGCGAGAGTACCAAACAGTCTTCTACGGTCAAATCCTTACTGGATGATAATAGTATTGAATACCAAGTTTCTAGTGACGGACTGACTTATAGTGTCTTAGAAGAAAATGAAGCAGAAGTCAATATCTTACTTGGGGAAAATGAAATACAATCTACGACCTATAGCATTGATAAGGTATTTGATGGAAGCTATTCCACAACGGAAGCAGATAAAACAAAAAAATATCAGCTGTACTTGGAAGAAAAGATTGCAGAACAGCTTGCAACTCAAGAAAACATAGAGTCTGCCACCATATCTTTATCGATTCCAACAGATGATGGAACTTTGATTGCAGAAGATCAAGATACCTATGCATCGGTTATGCTTACCCTCAGCGACAAAGTCGAGGAGGATCAGGCCAAGGGAATTGCAACTTTTGTAGCTACAGCAGTTGGAAATGATAATACAGATTGTATTACAGTGATGGATACCACTGGTAATACCTTATTTACGGGAGGCAATTCGGATGCAGACTCTAAGATTGGAACTGCTTCCGACCAGCTAAGTTATCAAGAAGAAGCAGAGAATCTCAAACGCGAAGAGGTCTCTAAGGTGATATCCGGCGCCAATGTTTATGATAATGTAAATGTTGGATTAAATCTGGTACTAGACTACTCCAATACCAACTATACCAATCATCACTATTACGTAGATGAAGGACAGTCTCAGGGTTATTTAGATAGTCGAAGTGAATATAATGCAGAGACCGACGGAGGAAGTGCTGCAGTACCAGGAACGGATTCTAATGATGAGACGACTTATGTGACACAGGATAATGAAAACACCAGTAGTACAATATCCGATGTAACAGAAGATTATTTACCAAGTGAAGAGATTACCAATAAGGAAAGTGGAATTAGTATTGATTATGATAATTCTTCTGTATCTGTTGTTTGTACGTCTTATCGTATCTACAACGAAGACCAACTGACGGAAGATGGTACCTTAGAGGAAGAAGGAGTGACCTTTGACCAATATGTGGAACAGCACTCTGCAAGAACTTTACTTACTGTTGACAGTGAACTTACAGATGCGGTTGCAAAAGCAACTGGATTTTCTGCAGAAAATGTTTCTATAGTAGCTTACGAGGTGCCATTTTTCCAATATTCAGAAGGAAGTGGAAGAAGCCTTTCTGACTACTTTGAAATTATTTTGGCGATACTGATCTTTGCCCTACTTGGATTTGTTGTATTTCGAAGCACAAGGAAGAACAAAGTGGAAGAAGAGGTGGAACCAGAACTTTCTGTTGAAACTTTATTAGAGTCAACAAAAGAAGCGGAAGAAGCTCTTGAAGATATTGACTATTCAGAAAAGTCTGAAACTAGAATTATGATAGAAAAATTTGTGGATGAAAATCCAGAGGCAGTTGCCAATCTCTTGCGCAATTGGCTTGAAAACTAGAGGGTAATTATGAGCTTAGATATGACTGGAGTACAAAAAGCTGCGATATTGATGATTGCATTAGGACCAGAAAAGTCAGCTATGGTATTCAAACATCTAAAAGAAGATGAAATTGAAGAATTGACTTTGGAGATTGCGAATACTCGAAGTGTGTCTCCACAGCTAAAAGAAGATGTGCTAGAAGAATTTTATCAGATTTGTTTGGCACAGCAATATATTGCAGAAGGCGGAATCGGTTATGCC
>CAVJBW010000215.1:0-2961 GCA_963647625.1 Lachnospiraceae bacterium | reverse complement strand
CTCCCTTACCTGGGCTATTTAATTCTTTTTCTTTTAAAGCAACGGAACCATCTGCTTGTGCCTGTGCATAAATTGTCTTCATTGTAATATACCTCTCTTTTTCTATAGCTTGCCAAATTGTATCGTTACCTTCGATATGATATGATTATTACATAGAATCATCTAAGATAATAGGATATTTTTTGTCAAAAACAAGACAAAAACTGTTATTATTCTTTGCTATAGAGGGAAATATTATGACAAATCAAAAGACTTTGGGCTTTCTAGCCTTAGCGGTATCGTCTTTTTTGTGGGCGACTGCCTATATTTTTGTAAAACAATTGATTGCAGATATACCACCTTGCTTTCTTTTAGCTGTACGCTATTGCCTTTCGGCAATCATCATGCTCATCATTTATGCAAGGCGTCTCAAATCCATTACCAAGGACTTGCTCAAGGCTGGCTGTATCATGGGAGTCTTCCTTTTTGGTGAATTTTTCACCTTTACCGTAGGTCTTCAATATACCTCAACCTCGAGATCTTCCTTTTTAATTGCTTCCTATATCATCCTACTTCCCCTTGCCTATTGGCTGGTAAGTAGACGCAGGCCAAGGCGTAAGGATGTTCTCGTCTCTATTGTATGTATGATTGGGGTCATCTTCATTCTAGGTGGAAATCTAGGTGGATTTCAAATCGGAGATATCTACTGTATCGCCTGTGCTGCTGATTATGCCATTTATATTGTCTTTTCTTCTAAATATTCTAAGCAATATGATGGTGGTTTATTAAATTTCATACAAATTACAGTAACTGCCTTGCTTTCTATGGCTTGTTCTTTTATCGTGCAGGATTACCATATGACACTGACCCTGCCTCAACTAGGCGGCGTGGCTTACCTTGCCATTGGCTGTACTATCATTCCATTCTTCCTATGCATCTATGGAATGAAGCGGGTCTCTACAACCACCAGCGGGGTATTGCTTTCCTTTGAATGTGTTTTTGCCGCTTTCATGGGAATCCTCATGCTTGGCGAAGAAATGTATTGGCAGTTCGCCATTGGTGGAGGAATCATTGTCTTTTCCTTCTTCTTATCAGAACTTCTTGGAAAAAAAGAACAGTAGCTAGGTGCCTTGGCTACTGTTCTTCGTTTTAGATTTCTTTTTCTTCTACCAAGAAGGCTTCTCCACCGATCCATACGTGGAGATGATCGGACTCATCTTTTCTGATCTGACTTGCTAGTCTTCCTATTCTTCCCATATGCTCTCCTTGGATGATTTCAAGCTGATCTAGGACCTTTAGTCTCCCTTCTTGCAACAAAATCCCACTCATCCCGGCATTGCTGGTACCGGTTGCGCATTCTTCGTCAATTCCATATCTTGGCGCGTAATTGCTGCAATAGACCACTTTATTTCTTTCATCCCAATAAGACATATGAATACCTACTACATCATGCTTTTGAGAGAGCTTATCCACTTGCTCTTTTTGAAGCCTAGCTTTCATCAAAGCATCATGGCTTTTTACGAACATCTGCAGGTCTTTCACCCCTGCAAGTGCTGGGCGAATCAGAAGAGTAGGATGCAAATCATCTAGCTTTAATGCAAAACTGCTACATATTTCTTCCATGTCCTTTTCTTGCAAAACAGGTTCGATGCTAGCTTGTCCAAAGTCAATCCAGACTTTCCCATCTTCTAATCTTACCTTCCACTTTTCCTTTCTTGTTTGCAGCACATATTCTCCCTTTGTCCCTTTTTTCAGCAAGCTGAGCAAGGCAAATGCTGCCACGCTAGCATGTCCACACATATCAATCTCCTGACTTGGAGTAAAATATCGAGCTTCAAGTAGGTTGCTTTCCTTTTGCACTAGAAAGGCGGTCTCTGAATAAGCAAGGTCTCTTGCAATCTGCTGCATTCGCTCCTGATCCATGTCATCTAGGGCATCTAATAGAATCACTGCGGCAAGATTTCCCTCCTTCTCACTACTAGCAAAAGCATTCATACAATAGACTTTTGTCACAAGGTCACTCTCCTTTATAAGAAAAGCACCTAAAGCTGCAGCAAATGCAACTTTAGGTGCAACTTTATATTCTAGAACGGATAGGGTCGTCGTCCTAACGATTTAGTTCTACTTCCTCATTGACTCCCACTTTCTTACGAATAACCATAAGTACTGCTAGCATTAGTACAACACCAATAATCAGACAAATGACTGGATTCTTGATAAATGCTGCGAAGATATAGGTCACAGCAGATACTGCCGCCACAGTAAGGGCATATGGAAGCTGGGTATTTACATGGTTGATGTGATTACACTGTCCTCCTGCGGAAGCCATAATGGTGGTATCGGAAATTGGTGAGCAATGGTCTCCACATACGGCACCTGCCATACAAGCTGAAATTGCAATAACCATCATCTTTGGATCGTCTGGGAAGATTGCAACTACGATTGGAATAAGGATTCCAAAGGTTCCCCAAGAAGTACCAGTAGAGAATGCAAGTCCTACACCTACCAAGAATACGATTACAGGAATAAAGAGTGCTAAGCTATCTGGTGCACTAGACATCAAGCCACTTACGAATTCTTTTGCTCCAAGAGATTCGGTAACACCTTTCAAACTCCATGCAAATGTCAAGATCAAGATCGCTGGTACCATGGCCTTAAATCCATCTACTAAGCATCCCATACATTCTGTAAATTTCATGCTTCTGCGAACCAAGTAATAAACAATAGCGAAAAGAATAGCAAAGAAACTTCCTACAACTAATCCAATAGAAGCATCGCATCCTGCGAAAGCATCAATGAGATTTGTTCCGCTAAAGAAACCACCTGTATAAATCATACCGATAATACAAAGTACGATTAATACGATAACTGGAAGAAGCATATCTAATACGATTGCTCGAGGATTCTCCTCGTTTTTATCACTTTCTTCTGGAACAACTCTTTCTCCTTCTGTAAAGAGATCTCCATGAGCTGCATTATTTT
>CAVJBW010000214.1:0-2999 GCA_963647625.1 Lachnospiraceae bacterium | reverse complement strand
CGTAAAACCAACTAACCAAGGATCATTAAGATCCCATAAGATCCTCCCTGGATTAATGATGGAATAAACGAATCTTCGTAAAGCTCATTGTCATATCATACTTGTCGCAAGTATCAATCACATTGTCATCTCGAATGGAACCACCTGGCTGTGCTACATACTTCACGCCACTTTTGTGAGCTCTTTCGATGTTATCTCCAAATGGGAAGAAGGCATCAGAGCCTAATGCTACATCTGTCAGCTGATCTAACCAAGCCCTCTTCTCTTCTGGGGTAAAGACTTCTGGCTTTACTTTAAAGCGCTTTTGCCATTCTCCTTCAGCAAGGACATCCATATATTCATCTCCCATATAAAGGTCAATGGTATTGTCACGATCCGCTCTACCTAAGCCATCAACGAATTGCAATCCCATCACCTGTGGAGACTGACGAAGCCACCAATTATCTGCCTTGCTGCCTGCAAGACGAGTACAGTGAATACGGCTTTGCTGGCCTGCTCCGATACCAATTGCCTGACCACCCTTTGCATAGCATACAGAGTTGGACTGGGTATATTTCAAAGTAATAAGAGCAATCATCATATCAATAAGAGCGCTATCAGGAATCTCTTTGTTCTTGGTCACAATATCTTCAAGAAGCATTTCTTTGTTGATGTTCAGATTGTTACGGCCCTGCTCAAAGGTAATACCAAATACTTCCTTGTGCTCCTTTGGTGCAGGCACATAAGAAGGATCAATCTGAATAATATTGTAATTGCCTTTTTTCTTTCCTTTTAGGATTTCAAGGGCTTCTGGCTCATAACCTGGTGCAATCACACCATCAGACACTTCACGCTTAATAATCTTGGCGGTTGGCACATCGCACACGTCAGACAAAGAAATAAAATCTCCAAAGGAAGACATACGGTCTGCTCCTCTTGCTCTAGCATAAGCACTAGCTAGTGGAGAAAATTCCATATCCATATCAGCCACCCAATAGATCTGTTTTTCTACATCAGTCATAGGAAGGCCAACTGCTGCTCCTGCTGGGGAAACATGCTTAAAGGAAGTTGCTGCTGGAAGATTCGTTGCTTCTTTCAGCTCTTTTACTAATTGCCATCCATTCAAAGCATCCAAAAAGTTGATATATCCAGGCTTGCCATTCAATACTTCAATTGGCAATTCTCCCTCTTCCATGTAGATTCTGGAAGGTTTTTGATTTGGATTACATCCGTATTTAAGTTCTAATTCCTTCATAATAGCCTCCTACTTAGTTATTCTTATTTACAATACGTGTCTCATACTTTCCTGTCTCAAGGTCAATATAACGAACGAATAAAGAAACCTTATTGTCTTCATTTAATGCCTTCCAAATCAACTGTGTATATGCATCAATATCGTCTAAAGTCTCTACTAGTTCTGGCTCACCTTCAAAGCTTGGCAATGGATTTCCATCGGTGACATAAGTATGGATAAAGCGACCCACTCCAGCCTTTGGATGATCATAGGAGTAAGTATAACGATTGCAGCAAGCATCATCTCCACCATCACTTTTTAAGATCGACATGGTGATGGCGTAGTCTCCATTTTCAATTTCCATAAGACCTGAGATACGAGGAGTAAAGTTCGGACCATCTGGTTCAAACTCTCTTGTACGCAAAGACTGTTCAAAAGTAAGGCCTTCATTCATTAAGTCATAGATGGTATCTGTCTGATCTCCATTTGTTACAATGGTCTTGTTTCCAAGGACACGCACTGGAGCATAAATAATCAAAGACGGATCTTCTAGCTTAGAAGGGTCAAATGCCTGGGTCTTGATACCTTCTCCTTCTTCTACAAAAACGCGGTTACGGCTATTTTCACTTCTTCCCATAATGAAATAAGCAGCTACTGCCTTCTTGCCATCTGGAGTCTTTCCAAGAACAATTCCTCTTCCTGGATAGGCATTGTCTTTTAATCTTTTTTCAATTGAAATCTGCTGCATTGCAAGTCTCCTCCTTTATATTCTTTGCCATTATTAATTTTTAAAACTATGTACTGGGGCAGGAATGCGACCCTTACGATTGACGAAGGCATCACAAGAATACTGGTTTACTGGCATGATTGGTGCATATCCTAACAAGCCACCAAACTCTACAATTTCTCCTACGCCCTTGCCAATAACCGGAATCAAACGAACTGCTGTGGTCTTTTGATTGACCATTCCAATTGCCATTTCATCGGCAATAATTCCAGCAATAGTCGTTGGCTTAGTATCTCCTGGAATTGCAATCATGTCTAGTCCCACAGAGCAAACACAGGTCATCGCTTCTAGCTTTTCAATTGTAAGGGCATTGGCCTTTACCGCATCAATCATTCCCTGGTCTTCACTGACTGGGATAAATGCTCCGCTCAGTCCACCAACATAAGAAGAAGCCATGATTCCGCCCTTCTTTACCTGATCATTTAACATCGCTAGAGCTGCTGTTGTTCCTGGGGCACCTGCATATTCAAGTCCGATTTCCTCTAAAATTCCTGCTACCGAATCCCCAATCGCTGGAGTTGGTGCTAAGGAAAGGTCAATAATACCAAAAGGTATGCCCAGCTTCGCAGATGCTTCCTTGGCAACTAATTGTCCTACACGAGTGATCTTAAAGGCTGTCTTTTTAATGGTTTCACACAAGACTTCAAAGCTTTCTCCGCGAACCTTTTCTAATGCAGTCTTTACTACACCAGGTCCACTGACTCCTACATTGATAATGGCATCTGCTTCCGTTACTCCATGAAAAGCTCCTGCCATAAATGGATTATCATCTGGAGCATTGCAAAATACTACAAGCTTTGCACAGCCCAAAGAATCATTTTCCTTGGTATATTCTGCAGTTTCATGGACAATCTCTCCCATCAGGCGAACAGCGTCCATGTTGATTCCTGTTTTGGTAGAACCAAGGTTGATGGAACTGCAAATCAGTTCCGTCTCTTTCATCGCCTTTGGAATCGAACGGATTAATAGCTCATCTGCCTTGGTCATTCCTTTTGATAC
>CAVJBW010000213.1:0-3006 GCA_963647625.1 Lachnospiraceae bacterium | reverse complement strand
GGAAAAACGTCTCAGAATAATTTTATCATTTTCTGCTTAACAGTTCAATATATTAAACTCAAGTGAGCTAGAAGATAGATTGCAAGGAAAAAGCCTATAAGACAAAAAGCCGATTGAGCTTATTTCTCAATCGACTTTGAATATACGATGTCTATAATTTCTTCCTTCTTTGGCATCACTTTCAATGCCCCCTTACGGGTTGTAATAATTGAAGATGCTGCATTGGCAAACTGAAGCATCTCAAACAACTCTTGCTTAGACAATGCATCTAGTCCCTTCTCTAACACCGCATTTAATACGCATGCCAGGAAGGTATCTCCTGCACCAGTTGTCTCAATGGTATCCTCTCTAAGAAAGGATTGGCAAAAGGTACATTCCCCTTTGTAAAATGCCTTACTTCCTTCTTTTCCCATGGTCGCACAAAGCAGGCTCGGCCGGAATCGCTTGAAGATTGCTTCTACTCCCTTGTCAATATCCTCTGTTCCTGTCAAAAAAGTAATTTCATCATCGGATATTTTGAGAATATCGCACTGACTGATTCCATACCACATCTGATCTCTTGCACGATCCAAATCTGTCCACAAGGGAGGTCTTAGATTGGGATCAAAAGAGATAATTGCTCCTCCGCTTTTTGCCTTTTCCACTGCCCTTTTGGTTACCTTTTCAATCTCATCTTCTGTCATTGACAAGGTTCCAAAATGGAAAATCCTGGTATCTAATAGCATCCCCTCATCAATTTCCTCCCAACGAAGCATCATGTCAGCGCCGGGATTTCGATAAAAAGAAAAGCTTCTATCTCCAGCTTGATCCTTATGGACAAAAGCTAGGGTAGTAGGTACGCTAGCATCCACCATCAGATTGTCTGTATTAATGCCCTGGTCCCTTACGGCCTGGGTCAGCATCTGGCCAAAGGCATCCGCCCCAACCTTTCCAATAAATGCCGTCTTTTTGCCAAGATTTTGCAACATGGAAAGGACATTGCAAGGTGCTCCGCCCGGATTGGCTTCTAGTAGCGGATTGGACTGGGTGCTGATTCCATTTTCTGTAAAGTCCACCAACAACTCGCCTAAGGCTACAACATCAAATGTTTTCATCTAATTCCTCTTTTATTTATTACTTCTTATCCTCAAAGATCTCGTCTAGCACCTTGGCAATTGCCTCGAGGCTGATTGGCTTAATGATATGGCCATTCATACCTGCCGCAAAGGCCTTCTTTCGATCTTCATCAAAAGCATTTGCTGTCATGGCAACGATTGGGATATTTGCTTTTTTATTATCCGCTAGAGTTCGGATTTCTCTGGTGGCTGTATAACCATCCATCTTCGGCATCTGAACATCCATGAGAATCAGGTCGTATTTATCTGCCGGTTCTCTATTCATGGTGGCCACCGCAATATCGCCGTCCTCCACGCTATCAATGGTCATACCGGTCTCTTCTAGAATCGCTGTAGCAATCTCACGATTCAATTCATTGTCTTCTACTAAAAGGACATGCTTATCGCTGTAATTGTAGCCTGTTTTCTTTTCACCTTCTTTGGCGATTTTCTCACTTACCACTGGCTGTGTCAGCACTTCACGAAGCTCTGACATAAAGATTGGCTTGGAGACAAATGCTGTTACCCCAGCCTGCCTTGCCTCATACTCAAACTCTTCCCAATCATAAGCGGTAAGAACAATGATCGGTACCTCCTCGCTGATTACCTTGCGTATTCTGCGGACGGTCTCAATACCATTCATATCTGGCATAAGATAATCAATGATATAGACCTTATACTCGTCATTTGCCTCTGTAGCATCCTGGGCATGAACAATTGCTTCTTTCGCAGAGGTGGTCCAGTCTGGACGCATCTGAATATCTCGAAGCATCTTGCTGACACTTCTGCAGGTATTCATATCATCGTCAACAACTAGTGCCCTTGCACCGAGAAGTGCTGGGATCGGCTCATTTTTCACTGGTTCATTTGCAAGGCGAAGATTAAGGGTAACCGTAAACAAAGAGCCTTTGCCTTCTTCGCTTTCTACCTTTATATCACCGCCCATCATATCCACGATGTTCTTGGTGATGGCCATGCCAAGGCCGGTTCCCTGAATACCACTAACCGTTGAGCTGTACTCTCTAGAGAAGGTATCAAAGATATGCCCAACAAATTCCTTTGACATACCGATGCCGTTATCCTTGACAGAGAATTCGTATGTTGTGTAATGCTTCAGATTGCAAGGCTTCTCAATCAGACGAATGATGACATCACCGCCTGGCTGAGTAAACTTGATGGCATTGCCCACGATGTTAAGCAATACCTGATTGAGACGTAGCTTATCTGTCAGTACGTCCTCATGTACTACATCCTGTGTATCAATGAAAAGATTCAGATTTTTAGAATTAATCAGGCTCTGAATCATGGTTCTAAGATCATGTAGTAGATCCGGAATGTGCATCGGCTTTTCTTCAAGCTTGACCGTACCACTCTCGATACGGCTCATGTCCAAAATATCATTGATCAGACTAAGCAGGTGATTGCTTGACGTGCTGATCTTGCTTAAGTAATCTTCCACCTGAGCATGATCGTCAAGGTGGGTCTGTGCTAGTGCGGTAAAGCCAATGATGGCATTCATCGGTGTACGAATGTCATGGGACATACTATTAAGGAAGGTGGTCTTGGCCTTATTGGCCTGCTGAGCAGCTGCTAGAGCTTCCTGAAGTGCTTGCTTTTGCTCTGCCTCTGCCTTTACCACATCATCAACATATCTAAAGCCGACAGCGACCAGATCAGCGCCTTGGACAGATACATATCTCATCTGAAGATAATGAACTTCCCCATCAACAAGTGCCCTGAATGGAATAGAAAATTCTGTACTGTGTTCCATCTCATTCAATACACTGCCGCGTTCTGTTTTCTCTAGCATCATTTCAACATCCGGCTCATAAACCCTTGACGCAATATATTTTCTTATGATGACAGAATAGTCGAACCACGCATCACTTCCTGCTATATCTTCTACGTTATA
>CAVJBW010000212.1:0-3043 GCA_963647625.1 Lachnospiraceae bacterium | reverse complement strand
GAGATTGTTTTAGAGCACATTCCTTTTGATTTGATTGATATAACCGGGGAAGTTTACTACTCTGTCCAGAAACAGGCAGCTGACAGGGATATTGAAATCATTCAGGAAGATTGCAGCATAAAGGATGCCAAGCTAATCGGCAGTCCTCTACATTTGAAACGCATTATGCTGAATATTCTCAGCAATGCCATCAAATATAATAAGAATCATGGAAAAATCTATATCATTTGCAGAGAAGCAGATAGTGATGGTAAGACCATGCATCTCGAATTCAAATGCCGTGATACAGGACTTGGTATGAGTCCTGAATTTCTAGACCATGTTTTCGAACCTTTTACCCAGGAAAATACGGCCTCTCGCAGCAAATATGCCGGAACGGGACTTGGCATGTCTATCGCAAAAAAGCTCGTGGATAAGATGGGCGGAACCATTACGGCAGAGAGTGTAAAGGACGAGGGCACAACCTTTGATGTGATCCTTCCCTTTGAGATTGATACATCAGCTGGTAAAGCAATTCAAAGCGAACAGAAAACAGAAGCAGGATCTTTATCCATGGATGATGTAAATATACTTTTGGTTGAGGACAACGAATTAAACATGGAGATTGCCGAATTTCTGCTAAAAGAACAAGGCGCTAATATCACAAAAGCTTGGAATGGACAGGAAGCCGTAGACCTCTTTGCAAAGGCCAAGCCGGGTGAATTTGATGCCATTCTTATGGATGTCATGATGCCGGTTATGGATGGATATGAAGCCACAAAGCAGATTCGCATCCTAGAAGGTGATGATGCAAGGAAGATCCCGATCATTGCTATGACGGCCAATGCATTTGCAGAGGATCGGCTTGCCACAAAGGAAGCCGGCATGAATGCTCATATCTCTAAGCCACTGGATATAAAGAAGGTAGTGGAGACGATAGCAAAACTTGTGGCCGCATATCGCGATAATAAGCACGATTAGAGGACTAGAAAAGTGCTCTTCTAATAGGGGTCAAATTGCAGCAAAGCATAATGGCCTTACACTAGAAAAGGCCCTGGGCATATTTTATCATTCGCACTTGTATAGGTTGATGAGTGAGGGCGTTTCCGACATGCATTGCATGAGTGATGAATACCTGGTACAGGAGCTAGAAGAAGAGCAAAAAACTGGACTTTGAAAGTTCATTTTACGAAGAAAAGATAATTTTTGTACTGCGTATTGTATAAGGCAAGAAGAACATGATAAAATTGTACAAAAGCTACCAAGGTCAATAAGCCAAAGGGATAGGTGGCAACAAAAAATAAGATTTATTCAAAGCCTCTGTACAAAATTTATAGGATATTGAATTGTCTGAAAATTTTGCAGAGGGGGAGGTATGCACCATGGCGAAGGAGCCTAAAAACATAGAAAGTAATTCCATAAAAAGCAAGAGCCAGAATGAGGAATGGATCGAAGAATCACAAAGCATGATTGCTGCCCTTACCGTAGACTACTTAAATGTATATGTGGTCGAACCAGAAACCGATTCTGGAACAACTCTGAAACTGGACGGTTATGTGGTGGAGGGCATCAAGAATACACCTAAGAATTTCGCCTATTCTGAAGCCCTTCGTACCTATGCCAACGATCGAGTATGTAGTGAAGATAGGGAAGAATTTTTAAAGGCCTTGCTAGCAGATGCTTTGGTTGAAAGTTTTGCAGATGGAAAGGAAAGGCTAGAGCTGAAATATCGTGTTTCCATCGACGGCAAATTAGTCCATTATAGCGGACTGTATAGCCGCATTTCCAAGCAGGGAGAACCGCTGAAGCTTATTGCAGGCTTTCGAAATACGGAAAATGTCATATCGATACAAAGTAAGAACAGAAAAGAAGGAATGTATAGTGCTTATACGGCGATATCCGATCTTTATCTGGCCATGTTTCGTGTAAATATAAAAGACAATACCTACACATCCATCAAGACTACAGAGGCTGTATTAAAATATACACTTCCAGATAATGACCAATATGATGAGAACCTAAAAGCAATTATCACTGGGCTTGCAGATACAGCGAGCCTAGATTCTACGCTTAAATTCCTTGATGCAAAGACAATCCCAGAGAGAATGCAAGGGAAAACACATATTGTCGCTGAGTTTAATGGAAAAGTTGCAGGGGCATGCCGTCTTCATTTGATCAAGGAAAAAGAGGATACAGATAGTGAGCTAAAGTATGTGATTCTCGCCGTAGAAGTACTGGAAAATAGCGAATATCAGTCCGTCCTGGATGTTTTGACGGAGAATTATTGGAACGTATATCTGGTAAATCTTGCAGAGAATTCTGCGAAGGTCTTGAAATATATGGATGGCCTAGGGAATGTGGAGCTGGAGTTAGGACAGATGATACCTTATACCTCCACCATGCAGGGGTGGGCCAAGAACAGAGTCTATCCGGAGGATCAGGATAGACTTCTAAAAGCCTTATCTGTCGATAATGTTCGCAGAGAACTTGACCAGCATAGAAAGTTTGAAGGAAATTATCGCAGGATTATAGACGGAAAGCTGCAGAATTTTCAGTTTAGCTGTACCAGGATAGAACATTCTATCTATGCCTTGTTTGCCTTTCAGAACATTGACTCTATTATCGAAGAGCACCTAGAAACGGAAAGAAAA
Organism: Lachnospiraceae bacterium; assembly: GCA_963647625.1. GTDB lineage: Bacteria > Bacillota > Clostridia > Lachnospirales > Lachnospiraceae > Eubacterium_C. Next base: position 413 of record CAVJBW010000212.1, on the reverse strand, counting down.
GAAAGAGAAAAAGAAGCGGCACATCAAAGGGAAATCGAAGAACATCTTAGAGAAGAAAAAGAGCACAGCGAAGTGATGACTGCTCTGTCTACGATTTATTCTACTATCTTTAGAGCCAATACCGAGACCCATGAGTATGAAATATTGACAAGTATTCCTCTTATGGCTAAGGTGGCACCAAGCACTGGTAACTTTGATGATGTAAAGAAGACCATCATTGAAAACTTTATGGAGCCAGAATTTCGTGAGTCGCTAGACGAGTTTTTGGACCTTGATACCCTAGCGAACAGACTTGAAAAGGTAAATACTGTAACCACAGACTATAAGGCTCCTAACGGTCAGTGGATGCAGGCTCGTTTTATTGCAAAGCGAAGAGACGAAAAGGGCAAAGCAGTGGAGATTCTATATGTTGC
>CAVJBW010000211.1:0-3043 GCA_963647625.1 Lachnospiraceae bacterium | reverse complement strand
CCTTTTAGCCTTGAAATATTTTCTTTCGTTATATTTCCAGAACATTCGATTTGAGCCTTATTACCAATTAGCTGGCAAGCCTTGGCCATCGTCTCATCAGACATATTATCCAACATGATAATATCCGCTCCTGCTTCTAGCGCTTCCTTTACCATGGTTAAATCTTCTGTCTCCACTTCGATTTTTCGAACAAAAGGAGCATATTGTCTAGCAAGTTCAATAGCTCTTTTTACTCCTCCTGCAGCCGAGATATGATTATCCTTTAGTAAGATTCCATCCGAAAGGTTAAATCTATGATTGCAGCCACCTCCTACTTTTACCGCATATTTTTCAAAAATACGCATATTAGGAGTTGTCTTTCTTGTATCTAGAAGTTTTATATTACTTCCTTCTAGAAGCTTTACCATGCTAGATGTATAAGTTGCAATTCCACTCATTCTTTGCAAATAATTTAAGGCGGTACGTTCTGCACTAAGCAAGGTTTTCATATCTCCTTCTATTTCCATAAGAAGCATTCCCTCTGAAATTCGTTCTCCTTCTTTTATATAAGAGGTGAAAACTACTTCATCTTCTAATAGCTGAAAAGTTCTCTTGAAAACCTCAAGACCGCAGATGATTCCTTCTTCTTTGGCAATCAATTCTACCTTTCCTCTTGATTTCCCTTGCAAAATAGAATTGGTAGTCACGTCTTCGCTTGTAATATCTTCTTTTAATGCACTTACAATCAAAGGCTCTACATTTAATTTCATTGTAATCTCATCAAACATCAACTAGCACTCCTTTCCATGGCTTCTATAATCAATCTTCGATATTCTTCTCCTAGTGCCTTTTCGTCTTGATAAACGGATACATCTATTTTATCAGACAAGCAAGGCAAAGACTTGGACAAATGAAAATTAGCACCGATTTGCTTAGCTCCTCGTTTGGCAAATACCAGACTTTCTAGCAGGGAATTGCTTGCCAATCGATTCTTCCCATGTACTCCATTGCATGCAGTCTCTCCAATGGCATATAATTGATCCATTGTGGTTTTACTATAATAATCCACTTTAATTCCCCCCATAAAATAATGCTGAGCTGGCACTACCCGAATCGGTTCTTTGCATACATCATATCCCTTTTCTTTACAGTAAGATACGATATTAGGAAAATGATGAAGCAGCTCCTCTTTGGGAATTGGCTTCATGGATAGCAAAACATAAGGCATATGGTCCTTTTCCATTTGCTCTAAAATAGCCTTGGTTACCACATCCCTCGGCAAAAGTTCATTCACAAAGCGCTGTCCATTCTTATTTAATAAAATAGCTCCTTCCCCGCGAACAGACTCAGAAATCAAAAAGCTTCTTTCCTCTTGATCTTCACTATAAAGTGTCGTGGGATGAATCTGAACATAATCAATATTTTTAAGTTCTACTCCGTGTTTTAAGGCAAGAGCTACGGCATCTCCTGTCAGATGACGATAATTGGTAGAATGGCGATACAATCCTCCAATTCCGCCACAGGCAAGCATAGTATAATTGGCCAAGATTTCATGCACCAAACCATTTTTTTCTCGAACGATTACCCCATAGCAGCAATTTCCTCTGCATATAAGGTCAACCATGGTGCAATATTCTCTAATTTCCACATTATCTAACTCCTTGACTCTCGCAAGAAGCTTACTTGTAATTTCCCTTCCCGTAATATCTTCATGAAATAGTATACGATGATGGGAATGAGCCCCTTCTTTGGTAAAGGTAAGCTCTCCCTTGGCATCCCTTTGAAAATCTACCCCATACTGAATCAAATCTGAAATAATTGTTTGGGAAGACTGAATCATTATTTTGACAGAATTTTGGTCATTCTCATAATGCCCTGCTCTCATGGTATCTTCAAAATAGCTTTCGTAATCTCCTGCATCCTTCAGCACACAGATTCCACCTTGGGCAAGGTAAGAATCATTACTAGTTAGGTCTGCTTTCGTAATAATTGTAATTTTCTTATCTCTTGGAAGATTCAATGCTGCATAAAGTCCTGCACACCCACTTCCTACAATTACAATGTCCGTTTTCATACAACCGCCTCCTGATTGATTCAAATTCCTATTTCGCAAGCTCTAGCATCCTATTAAGGGCTTTCTTGGCCAGTATATAGGTATCTTGACTTACGCTGATTTCCCCTGTCTCATCTCTTAGGCAGTCATATAAATTTTCCAAGGTATTCTTCTTCATATTAACACAATGTGGCATAGGTTCTATAGGATAAAACTTCTTGTTGGGATTCTTCTTTTGTAGTTCATAAAATACTCCATTTTCCGTACCAATAATAAATTCTTCCCCATCACTTGCGGTTGCATATTGGATAATCCCAGAAGTACTTCCTACATAATCCGCAAGTTCAAGGATTTCCATACGACATTCCGGATGAGCCAAGAATAAAGCATCTGGATGCTTTTCTTTCGTCATAAGGACTTGTTCTTTCGTTATGTAATGGTGCACCCTGCAATAGCCATCATGTATGATCAAATTCTTTTCTGGCACCTGCTGTTTCACATAATTGCCAAGATTAGAATCTGGAACAAAGAAAATATTTTTATTAGGCAAGGCTTTTACAATTTTTAAAGCATTCGAGCTAGTTACACAAACATCGCTAGCTGACTTAATTTCTGCTGTAGAGTTAATATAGCAAACCACCGCAACATCTTCATAGTTTTGCCTTACCTTTTTGATATCATCTAAGCTAACCATATGAGCCATGGGGCAATCCGCCTGTAAAGATGGCATCAAAACCTTCTTGTCTGGGCTTAAGATCTTGGCGCTTTCTCCCATAAAATGAACGCCAGCAAAAACTATAATCTTCGCATCCGTCTGTGCTGCCTCAAGGGCTAGCTTGTAAGAATCTCCTACATAGTCTGCAATTTCCTGAATTTCTCCTTCCACATAATAATGCGCTAAAATAATGGCATTTTTTTCCTTTTTTAACCGATTAATTTCTTCTACTATATCGCTCATGTAATTCCTCCATAAAAAACAATTTACCGCTTAATTAGAACTAATTCTAACAC
>CAVJBW010000210.1:0-3056 GCA_963647625.1 Lachnospiraceae bacterium | reverse complement strand
ATTGTAGATAGGTAGGCAGTCTGATAAAATATAAGAAAAACTAGTAGGAGAATTTTATGGGAAAAATAATTGTCACCACCGATAGTGGTTCTGATATTTCAGATGAATATAAAGAAAGATATCACATTGAAGTGATTCCATTGGCGGTGATTATGGATGATCAGGTCTATCTAGATGGAAGCATTCCGATTGAGTCGATATATGACTATCATGACAGGACCAAGAAGATTCCTTCCACATCAGCAGCTAATGTACATCAGTATGAGGAATTCTTTGCAAAAATTAATGAAGAACACCCTGGCTGTGAAATCTTGAATGTTGCCTATTCTTCTAATGCCTCCTCTACTTGTCAAAATGCCAAGCTTGCAGCAGAGCAATTTGACAATGTGACGGTGGTAGATAGCTTAAGCGTTACCGCAGGAACAGCTTCTGTGGCGATTCGCGCAGCAGAGATACTAGAAGAGAATCCTGAGATTAGCATGCAGGAGCTGGTATCTCAACTTGAGGCATTGGTACAGCGTTGTAGGACTACATTTTTGCCAGCCGCGCTGGAATATTTGAAGGCAGGAGGCAGAGTGTCCAATGCTCAGTATCTCGGAGCGACCTTGCTCAAGATCAAGCCGAAGATCGATATTGAAAATGGATTTTTGGTTGCTGGAAAGAAGTATCGAGGGGCTATGAAGGCAGTTGCTTTGCCTTATATGGAAGAATTTGTAAAGGAACATAACCTAAGCCGCAAGGTAATCTACCTTATGTCTACGGTTGGTTTAGATAAAAGAGTCTTAGATCTTATGACAGAGAAGGCCAAGGAACTTGGATTTGAAAACATCCGCTATAGTGTCTGTGGAAGCGTAATCTCTTCCCATGGTGGACCGGGAGCCATAGGACTATCAGGATTTACAGAATAAAAAAACATGTCTGCGATAAGTGATTATCAGGCAGACATGTTTATTTTTTGCTATTTATCTAGAAATAATCATTTTGTGGATAGGGTTGCCTAGGTCTGAAAATTTCTTTTCATATTCGGTCATTACATTGCCCTGGCTTAGGACCTCATCCTGGTGCAAATCCCAGGTGCAGGCGTCTAAGTGCCATAGAGTAGATGCTTCTACCTCATCGAGAGAGAACTGAAAGAGTCCATCATTGTCTGTTTTGAATTCTATTCTTCCATCTGCAGCAAGGAAGGTATCATAACGCTCTAAGAATTGATGAGAAGTCAGGCGTCTTCTAGCATGACGGTCCTTAGGCCATGGATCCGAGAAGTTTAAATAGATCAAATCCACATCATTAGGACCAAAGTAATCACAGATATACTCAGCATCCATCAGGATAAATCGTAGGTTGTCTAAAGGTTCTTGCTCCATCTTCTGAAGTCCTCGCAAAAGGACGCTAGAGTAGCGCTCGATACCGATATAGTTGATCTCGGGATGCAACTTGGCCATAGACATCAAGAACTGGCCCTTTCCCATGCCGACTTCAATATGAAGGGGATGTTGATTGTTCCAAAATGTGGTCCAGTTTCCTTTGAAGTGTTGACCTTCGTGAATGCAGTATTCACTAGAAGAGATGGCTTCATCTGCACCTGGAATATTTCTAAGTCTCATAAGGGACCTCCTGTTTGATTTTAAGGCAATAAAAGTGCCTAGCTACATCTGTCTATTTTACACTAGGAAGTCTAGGAAGAAAAGAGAGAATCATAAAAATTTAAGTTGCATGGTATTCTAGATAAGAATATACTTAAAGTACTATAAAGAAAAAGAGGGTAGTACATTGAAAAAATTAATTAGTGTGTTATGCTTGGTGGCCTGTGTGATGACAGGGATTTTTGGACTAAGTTCCAGTGCTTGGGCCAAAAGTTATTGGCCAAATGATATAAGTGTGGAAAGTGCATCTGCCATTGTTATGGATGCGGATACGGGAACTGTATTATACGAAAAAAAGGCAGATACAGAGCGGTATCCGGCCTCTATTACCAAGATTATGACGGCTTTGCTGGCAATTGAAAATGGAAATCTCAAGGATACGGTAACTTTTTCTCATGATGCCGTCTATAAGACGGAAGGGTCAAGTATCCTACGAGACGTAGGGGAAAAGCTTACCCTTGAGCAGTGCTTGTATGGCATGATGCTAGAGTCCGCCAATGATTGTGCTTATGCCATTGCTGAGCATGTTGGTGGAGACTACGATACTTTTATTAAAATGATGAATCAAAAGGCGAAAGAGCTTGGCTGCACCCATACACATTTTGCCAATCCAAATGGCCTTCCAAATGAAGATCACTATGTATCAGCAAGAGATATGGCCTTGATTGCTCGGGAAGCCTACAAGAATGAAACCTTTCGCATTATCGCTGGAACGACGCAATACAAGCTTCCAAAGACCAATAAGCATGATTCTTTGATGATGCACAATCATCATGCGATGATTTATCCCTATAAGACGTCTCAGTGGATGACGGATTATTGCAAGGGTGGCAAGACAGGTTATACGGTAGCAGCAGGCTCGACCTTGGTGACCTTTGCAGAAAAAGATGGCATGAGCTTAATAGTGGTCGTACTAAAATCCACAACACCGAATCATTATAAAGACACCATTAAGTTGTGTAATTATTGCTTTGATAATTTTCAAGTGTTAAATGTTTCAGAGCAAGAATCCCAAGAGGATCTATCTAGTCTGGTAGGTAATCTCAATAATAATGAAGCCTACTTGGAAATTGACGATTCTGCCAAAGTGATCTTGCCAAAAACCGCATCTTATGATGATTTGACCAAGACGGTGGATACTTCAAATGAAACGGAAGAACTTGCAGGTAGTATTATTTATTCTTACGCAGACAGGCAAGTAGGCAGCGCCAATATACAGCTGACCAAAGCAACCATTGAAGGATTTGAATTCAATAATGGTCAAACAAGTAAGGCTGCAAAAGCCGAAGAGGAAAAAGAAGGTCGTAGCCTTAGCATCAATAAGGGACTGGTAATTGGAATCATAATCGTGGCCGCGGTTGTAGTATTGATCCTTTTATATTTCATTAGAAATGGATTTCCACAAAGAAAGCC
>CAVJBW010000209.1:0-3071 GCA_963647625.1 Lachnospiraceae bacterium | reverse complement strand
TATCTGTTATGATATATACAAGTAATTATTCTTCTCCCTTAGGCTCCATTACGATAGCCTGTGATGAAGAGGCAATTATCGGATTATGGTTTCAAGGGCAAAGGCATTTTGGTAATATTTTGCCAAAGGAAACTAGGGAGGAATCCTATCCCTTGATCGAAGAGGCCAACAGATGGCTGAATCTCTATTTTTCAGGAATAGAGCCAGACTTTTCTTTGCCGCTAAGTTATGGAACCACGCCTTTTCGTAAATTGATCTGTGATATTATGCTGACCATTCCTTACGGCTCTACCATGACCTATGGGGAAATCGCAGCTATAGCCGCTAGGGAACTTGGAATGGAAAAGATGTCAGCGCAAGCAGTAGGGGGAGCGGTAGGACACAATCCGATTTCCATTCTGATTCCTTGTCACCGTGTGGTGGGAAGCAAGGGAAATCTTACGGGGTATGGAGGCGGTATGGAGCGAAAGATTCGCCTTCTTGAACTAGAAAAGGTGGACATGACACGATTTTTTGTGCCGAAAAATAAAAAATGATTACATAAAAACAACAAGGGACAATCCTATTAGTGATCGTCCCTTGTTGTTCTTTAATTAGAAAGAGTAGTAATCAGCTTGTGCATCCTTTCTCTAGTAGCAGCTGTCTTGCTTCAAATACATATTTGGCAAGATCAGATAAGGTCTGTACCTGAGAAATCTTTTCTGGATCTGGCATAAGTTCCATATCCTTTTGCACGGCATAAAGGAGCAGCACCTTCTTGGTGGACTGAGAGGTTGCGTGGTCGCAAGGCGTTGCAGTATCTAGTTCGTGAATGATATTTTTATCAATTTTCATGGTCTTTGCCAAGCTCAAGCTAGCTAGCGCCTTGATGTTTTCTTCCTGGCAATCAGGGGAAAGCAAAAATTTTGAGAGGACATATGCTTTCACATGGCCAAAAATAAAATCATAGGTTGGATTGGCTTCTTCTTTTATAATCTTGGCTTCTTGATAAGAGGCTTCTTTGGCTTTGGAAAGAAGCTTCTCGACGATCTTTTTACGGTCTTTGATATCCATTACTTATTCCTCCCTAGATTGCAAGGCAGCATATTGCTGGATGCTTGTGATCACAGAATGAATGCCTTGAAATCGATCCGTGGAAATCTGCTGCTTTAGGTTGGTCTCTTCGAGAAAACGAGGCTTGTAAGATAGAATTTCCTGAGGACTTCTAAGATCCAACAAGGAAACAATGACGGATAGCATGCCCCGAATAATCAGGGCATCGCTATCGGCTAGGACTCGAATCTTGCCATTTTCCAAAGAAAGATTGAGCCATACGCCAGACTGACATCCAGGAACTTTGTTCTTCTCAGAACGATTCTCAGGTGGAATCTTTGGAAGGTCTGAAGAAATCTCTAGCAGATATTCATATTGCATAAACCAGTCCTCAAGCATATTTAAATCTTCGATATAGGTATCTTCTAGTTGTTGAATTGTCAGTTCTTCATCCATATTAAAAACCTCTATTTGCTGTTACTACATCATTAAAATTATACTCTAAGAATCTCTAGGCCAAGGGCTTCTCCAAGCATTTCAAGTTCGTCAGCATAGTCACCAAATACAAATGGCAAATGATTACCTACTTCACATTGTGCTTTGAAGAATTTTGCCTGGTCAGCAACACGATATACCACATAGCCATTGCAGTTGTCTAGCTCGTAATCGCCACCACCAACGATGGTTCCTTCTCCAATAAAGATCTTCTTACAATCTGGAGATAGACGACAGATGGTAATCTTTTCACCCTTGTCTTCTCTAAAGTCGTGGCGGAATACAGCACCGAATTTTTGATCATAAGCAAAATGGCGTACGCTATAGCTGTTCATTGGGCCATCAATACCATGGAACTTGCGGTTTGGTGTGGAATGGGAAGTATGATATAGATTTGTTAAATCTTCCACATCCTTGATATCTTCAATATTGAAGCGGCGCATTGGACGCAGGGTTCCATTTTCATATACCAATGGATTGGTATTGCCCATAAATGGTGCGCAATTTGACAAAGTAGATAGAATCAACATGGTTAATACACCGTCTACATCATATTCGCAAGCAGATGGAATACCCTGTTCGTTTAACAAGGAATGAGTCAGACAGAAGGTGAATTTCATCTGATTGATTCGTCTTGTGGAGCAGGTATCTGGACATGGAACGGTAAATCCACAGCAATCATGGTAGTCAAGGAGCTTCTTTACTTCGATATAAGCTTTGCAGGATTCTACCATAGCTTCTTTGTCAATATTAACAATGTCTGCACCTGCAAGAATTTCATCTGCAAGCTTTTCTGCCTCTTTGATATCTTCCAGGGTAATATTAGGAGTATCAAGTCTTCCTGGTGTGGTATAGTTACCACCTTCTGGAAGTGGCTGCATATAATCTAACAGTTCATGAAGGTTCAAGAAACGGAAGTTGGTACCGAACTTTTCTGTTGCCTGATGGAGAGATACAAAGGTATCATTTCCACTCTTCGAAGCATTGGAATCAAAACGAACACCAAGAAGGATATTGGCTTGCTTTAAGGCTTTGCGTACACGCAAAACTCTCATTTGCTTAGCGATTCCTTCCCAGGTCAGATGTGGATAATATTCCAATCCTCTACTCTTGATGCAGGCAGAAACAGCAGTAAGGTCGCAGCAGGTAGCAGGGTCTTGAATGATTGGCTTGTGGGTTCTTTCTGCAAGTTCAACCAAAAGTGCGCTTCGTGCGATCCCACCAGACATCATAAAAACATCGATTTCTTCGCTGTCTTTGGTCATAGCATCAAATGCAGCTTCTGGAACCTGCCAATTATCATGACATGGAAGAAATACTGGTTCTAGAATATTGACAGCTTCTGCTGGTAGATTTTCTTTTACATCATCAAAAAATTTTTCCTTTAACTCCTGAGCTAAAATGGCTTCGTATTCTGGAGTCAGTGCATCCCCCTTAGCAAAACGGCAAGGTCCTTCATAATAATAATTGTGTTGAAGTCCTAAAAAGATTGGTTTTACGTTTAATTTCACATCTAATCCTCTACGAATCATAATGTCTTCTCC
>CAVJBW010000208.1:0-3072 GCA_963647625.1 Lachnospiraceae bacterium | reverse complement strand
TTTAAAATTCTCTTTACCAAGATTTTCAGAATATCTAAGAACTAAAGATTAAAACCAATCCGTATGCTGAGTTTCTTTTGAACACTCAATTCATACTAAAATTTATTTATGATGTCTTCCTTTCGGAGGGCATTTTTTCATGAACGATTCCGATGACGCCAAAAAAAGAAAAGCGACATGCCGACGAAAAGATATTCAAGGGTGAGAGGGGGCAGTTGCTTTCGAAGTTCAAATCACTTGATGGTAAATGCTCAGCTAAGAAATTCGTAACAGATACAAGGAATCAACGAATCGAGGATGCATTATTGACTTTCAAACAAAAAAAGCCCATGTCTTTTAGCTTTTACGAGACAATACATGGCTTAATGTGTTCAAAAAAAACTAAATCCTAATATAGTCCTATCGGTTGGGAAAGTATCAATTAAAATCATTGACACATTCCAATAATCAAAATTTAATTAGGTTAATCATAAATTACTAATTATAGAGGTAAGCGATATGGAATTCTTCGTAGAGAAGAAGAAACAAGAACAGTAGAGGGTATACTAAAGAAAAAGGATATCTGGGATGCCTTATCTACGGCAGAAGACGTTTAGGAAAGACGGAACTTATAAAGCATTGTATTTTGAATAGGAATGTTCCTGTTATTATGTATAAATGCAAAGAAGCCAGTGAGCAAGACAACACATATCAGTTGACCAAATCAATTAGAGAAGTCACAGGTATCAACTATGTTTCTTTGACTATTTCATGGATGCCATCAGCTTTGTTTTTGACTATTCCAAAGAACATGAAATCTATTTTGCCTTGGATGAATTTCCATATATCAGAAAGACAATCGATGGATGTGATTCCAAGTTTCAGAAAATTATCGATGATCACGCAATGGATTCCAATATCAATTTTTTATCCTTGGCAGTTCCATCTCCACAATGGAGGAAATACAAGGACATGATAATCCTTTGTTTAGAAGGTTTTCCGATTCCATATTCTTAAAACAAATGGATTATCATGATCCGTCATCATTCTATCCATCTTTTTCATTGGAGGATAAAGTCAGACTTTATGCTGCCTTTGGTGGTGTTCCATATTACAATGTTCAGATTGATGAGAATCAATCCGTCAAGGAAAACATCATTCGAATATTAAGTAGAGACATTTTTCCGAGCTTAAGGATTAAGCGAATTGAGAAAGATAAGCAATGCCAACGCTGTCTTTGAAACCATTGCCCTAGGGGCATCCTTTCAAAGTCACATATGGAAAGCACGGCACTGCTTTCCAACGTGCTTCAAAAACTTATTCTAATGGATCTGATTGAATATGTAGCACCAATCAATGACAAGAAGAACAGACATAAAGGTGGATATGAGATCGGTGTTTTTTGTGTAAGATTCCATAATAACTTTATTCATAGAAACGAATCAGCCCATAATATATCGGATGATTCAACATTTATGAAAACTTCATAAATGAAGAATTTGAAAGATGTACGGTTCCGCTTTGTTTTGAATTGATGGCGAAACAATATTTGATCAAAGAGAATAAAAAGGAAAACTTTCTCCACTATTTTTGGATATCGGCAACTATTGGTATGCTAACCCAAAAGAAAAATGGACAGTTTGATGTCGTTGGCAGATGTAAAGATGGATACTAAAATCACAGATAAGATTATCAACGAAGAAATCAAGCAGGTATCCAAGACAAACCTTAAGCCAATAAAATATGGTTTCTTTTCCAAATCTGGGTTTGATATATGTGATAAAGAGTCTTATTTACTATATAGCTTAGAAGATTTATATCGTTAATGACATGAATGCATTCAGATAGTATTTACGCCTACGATTCTGTGGAAAAACTCGGCTTTTCTTCTGGACAAAAGGATCATTTACGCTTACGAAAAAGACTCCCCCATCGCTGAGAGAGCCAAAGGTTTGGAAGACCATGCTTATTATCGACTACGAACATTCCCGTTTCACATGGACTTCCCCTGTACCGAGTCCCCTATTGATAGACTCTATATGGTACAGGCTTTAATTTAAAGAAAGTTATAAAAACCGGAATTGGATTAGCAAACAAATAGGAGACTCCGACTTGGACGAGAAGGAATCTCCTAAGATTTTCAAAGGTTAATAATAATTAGATTGTAAGATTATCGTTGTTAAGCTGTTTTAATTTCACGAGCGTAGAAACCGAGCGTAGCTTTTACGGAAGACATATCTGGCAAAGTATCATTTGTACCACTAACAATGGATGGATCGGTTCCTTCAAACCACGCAACAACAGTAGCACTAAGAAGAGCTTTGTGGTCAGTATTTGGCGTGTCAGTAGTTCCAATATAATCACCTCTAGAAGATGGAGTAGTGACGTAACCAGTAGCATTTGTTAAGACATTTGCACCACCGCTAACATATTCACTTGAGAAGAAATATATTGAATCATCACTAGCGTTTGTAGCAACAGGAGCCGCATAGGATGAAGTAGTATTAACGCCACTAACGTAGGTTTTATTAGAACTAGTTGTTGAAGCTCCAACAACAAGTCTCTTGGAACCATTGATTGAAATTCTTAAGCCTGCAATAGTTGTACCCTTCTTTGTTGCAACATCTTCAAACTTGGTTTGAGAACCATCTAAGAAAATTGCATAAGTAGAATTTACGCCTGCATCAACAGTTACGCTGAATTGATATGTCCAGGTAACAGCATAATACTTGGATGTATTGCCTAACTTATAGTCAGAATCGATTTCTTGATAAGCATTATCATTGGTGCCTGCATTTGGCACATCAGTATAAACTTTATTGCCATCAAAAGAAGCATCTAACATACCAGCTGCGTCGACAGTAATACCATCAGTAGTTCCTGAAGTTTTTGAAGTTGCAATTCCTGCTGTAGCTGTAACTTCGAGTTTTCCATCAGCGGAAGCTGTTGTGAAGTTAGAAGCGGTAACTGTTACTGCTTGAGCTGCAGTAAACCAAGCAACAGTACCAGTGACACTGGCTGCCGTAGTAGCAGTGATCAAAGCCAAAGCTGGAACGATAATCTTAGATTTCTTAAATTTGTTTTTCATACTTG
>CAVJBW010000207.1:0-3104 GCA_963647625.1 Lachnospiraceae bacterium | reverse complement strand
CTTTAAGCAGCTTCTTATGTGTTCTGGCTATGATCGCTATTTCCAGATTACCAAGTGTTTCCGAGATGAAGATCTAAGAGCGGACCGTCAGCCTGAATTTACCCAGGCGGATATGGAACTTTCCTTTGTGGATGAAGAAGATGTTATGGATGTCAATGAAAGACTCCTTCAATATGTATTCAAGGAAGCTATTGGAGTAGATATTTCCTTGCCACTTCCTAGAATGCCTTGGCAAGAAGCCATGGACCGATTTGGTTCAGACAAGCCAGATACCCGTTTTGGCATGGAACTTGTAGATGTCTCAGCAGTTGTTGCAGGATGTGGATTTGGCGTATTTACCTCGGCTCTAGAAGCAGGCGGATCTGTGCGTGCCATCGTCGTTCCTTCCCAGGCTGCTATGCCACGTAAGAAAATTGACAAGTTAGTAGAATATGCCAAAGGTTGCGGAGCAAAGGGCCTGGCTTATCTATGCGTGAATGAAGATGGAAGCTACAAGTCCTCCTTTGCAAAATTCATGACAGAAGATGAATTAAAGGCGCTAGTAGATACCACCAAGGCTCAGGCGGGAGACTTGATCTTATTTGCAGCAGACAAAAATAAAATCGTATGGAATGTCCTTGGAGCCCTTAGACTAGAACTTGGACAGCAGCTTGGACTGATTGATGACAAGAAATTTAACTTCCTGTGGGTAACAGAATTCCCACTTCTTGAGTGGTCTGATGAGGAAGAAAGATTTGTTGCTATGCACCATCCATTTACCATGCCGGTAGAAGAAGACTGGGAAAAGGTAGATGAAGATCCAGGTGCAGTTCGTGCCAAGGCTTATGATATTGTATTAAATGGTACGGAACTTGGTGGCGGCTCTGTCCGTATTCATCAAGATGATATTCAAGAGAAGATGTTTGAAGTGCTTGGATTTAGCAAAGAACAGGCCTGGGAACAATTTGGCTTCTTGCTAGGAGCATTTCAATATGGCGTTCCACCACACGCAGGACTTGCCTATGGGCTAGACCGTATGGTGATGCATATGGTTCATGCAGACTCTATTCGTGATGTTATTGCATTTCCAAAGGTAAAGGATGCATCAGACCTTATGAGTCAGGCACCAGGCCAAGTAGATGCAAAGCAGCTTGGTGAGCTTGGAATCGCTCTTGATTTACCTGAAGTAGAGCAGGAAGAGGCACATGAATAAGCAAAAGGAGGTATCAAGGCGAATCGTCCTTCTAGTTACTGTTATCACTGCCTTTCTTACCACCTTTACTTCAAGCTGTATGGAGCTATCCATACCGAATATGGAACAAGACTTTCATGTATCGGCAGCAGCCATTGGATGGGTATTGACTTCATATACCCTAACGACAGCGGCTTTAAGCGTCCCTTTTGGGCGACTGGCAGATATCAAGGGAAGACGAGGAATCTTGCTTCTTGGCGTGGCAGGATATGCAGCCTCTTCGATTTTTTCTTCCCTGTCGGTGGCTTTTCCTATGCTGATTACAGGACGGGTTATTCAAGGAATCTTTGGCTCCATGCTATTTGGGACCAACAATGCCATATTAATTAGCGTCTATCCGGCCCAGATGAGAGGAAAAGTTCTAGGAATCTCAGTTTCTGCTACCTATATCGGTCTTGCGGCCGGTCCGGTTCTTGGAGGATTTGTCAATCAGCATTTGGGCTGGAGGTGGATTTTTGTAATCTCCGCAGTCATTGCTTTGATTGCATTTTTCGGTGCACTGAAAAATACTCCATACCAAAAGCCGGTAGAAACCGAAGGCGCACCAGATCTTGCTGGCAACCTTCTCTATGTAGCAGCCTTGGTGGTGGCTCTATATGGCCTGACCAACTTAACCACCATGAAGCTTGCCAAGGTGATTTTGATTGTGGGAATTGTTTTGGGAATCCTATTTGTGCTCGTAGAGAGAAAAGCACAGGTTCCTGTAGTGAAGATTAGTATGTTCACGAAGAATAAATATTATGCCTTCTCCAACCTGGCCGCCTTGCTCAATTATGGAGCAACCTTTGCCATTAGCTACCTATTGAGTATCTATCTGCAGGTAGTAAAGGGCTATGGTTCGCAGACTGCAGGACTGATCATGGTATGTCAGCCTTTAGTCATGGCTATTTTGACACCAAAGATGGGAAAGATCTCAGATAAGGCCAACCCATCTATGATGGCTAGCCTTGGAATGGGAATTTGCGCAGGAGCTTTATTTTTGATGACCTGGGTTGGCCTAGAGACGCCGATACCGATCATTATGGGAATCTTGGCCTTGGCAGGATTTAGCTTTGCTTTGTTTTCTACTCCAAATACCAATGCAGTACTGGCCATGGTAGAAAAGGAAGACTATGCTGTGGCCAATTCCATGCTTGCAACCATGCGCACCATAGGACAGACCCTATCTATGGCAATCGTAACTATTGTAGTAGGTCAGATTCTTGGAAATATTGCCTTGGCCAATTCGAGCCCGGCTCAGTTAGTCCAGGTGATGCATATTTCCTTTGTAATCTTTGTGATTCTATGTCTTGCAGGTGTATTTTTATCTCTTCAAAGAATAGAAAAAAAAGCTCATACAGCATAAAAAGAAAGAATGTAGTAGCGATAGAATCTTCATCGTTACTACATTCTTTTTATTGATCTTCTTGTTCAATGGAGTCTACAAAATTGTTCAGCATTTCAATAATGTTGTCTTCGCCGATTTCCTCGGCTCTTTCTGCAATATGCTCCATCCTTTCAAAAATGCTAGGCTTGCGTTCGCCTTCGGGTATATCTGAGCAGCCACCACCACAGGTAGAACAATTGTGGGTGCATGCATCCATTTGATTTAAATCTGCCATGTATAAGCTCCTTTCCCTTGGAAAATATTTATACTATATTATTACACAATTATAAGGATATTTGTAGTATTATTATTTTTGGTGATTTTAAATATATTAGAAAATTTATAATAAAAAGGCAGGAGAGTATAAGATGTCATACCAAAAGATTGATTTTAAACAGGCGAAAGAAATCATGGATAAGTATCCAGACCTAATGATTCTAGATGTTCGAGAGGAAGAAGAATATATTACAGGCCATGCAGTAGATGCCATATTATTTACCCTAGCAC
>CAVJBW010000206.1:0-3108 GCA_963647625.1 Lachnospiraceae bacterium | reverse complement strand
GAAATGAGCAATGTGGTTCTTAGTATTGATGGACGAAAAGAAGTCAATGATCGCATGAGACCATTTCCAAAAGGAGCTGGAAGCTACGATACCATTGTTCCAAAGTTTCAAAAGTTTGCAGATAGCAGAAATCAGGAAAAATATTATGTGAGAGGCACCTTTACTCATCATAACTTGGACTTTTCAAAAGATGTATTACATTTGGCAAATCTTGGATTTGAACAAATCTCAGTAGAACCAGTAGTAGCCCAGCCAGAAGATGATTATGCTATTACACCGGAGGATTTGCCAGTTTTGTTTGAGGAATACGATCATCTTGCAGCAGAAATGGTGGAGAGAAATAAAGGGGAAAAACCTTTTAATTTCTTTCATTTTATGATAGATTTAGAGGGTGGCCCATGCGTTGCAAAACGATTGTCGGGCTGTGGTTCAGGGACAGAATATCTTGCAGTGACACCAACTGGAGAATTGTACCCTTGCCATCAATTTGTTGGAAACGAAGACTTCTTGATGGGAACTGTATTTACAGGTATTGAAAATACAGCTCTTCAGACAGAGTTTAAGAGTTGTAACGTATATTCAAAGGAAAAGTGTAGAAAGTGTTTTGCCAAGTTCTATTGTAGCGGTGGCTGTGCTGCGAATTCCTTTAACTTTCATGGAAATATTCATGATGCATATGATGTAGGGTGTGAGTTACAAAAGAAACGAATTGAATGTGCAATTATGTTGGAAGCAGCAAAAGCACAAGAAGATTAGAAAGCAGCTGGTTTCAAAAAATAAGTAGGAAGGAAGAATAAAACAATGAAAAAACCAAAGAGCATAGTCTCAATAATTGTAATTGTGGCAATTATTGTGGCACTTGGGTATTATGCTTTCGGAGTTTTATCAGCAACGAAAGATAAGTCAGAAGATGGCATCAAGCTAGGACTAGACCTGGCTGGAGGTGTAAGTATTACCTACCAGGCTGTAGATGGAGCCCCATCTGCAGAAGATATGGCAGATACTATTTACAAATTACAACGAAGAGCAGAAAGCTATAGTACAGAAGCTAGTGTTTATCAGCAGGGAGATGATAGAATTACCATCGAAATCCCTGGTGTTTCTGATACTAATAAGGTACTTGAAGAGATTGGAACACCTGGTTCCTTAGAATTCCAGACTCCAGATGGAGAAGCCTTCTTAACAGGATCTGATATTGCAGATGCTCAGGCAGCTTCATCAGGAAAAGATGTCAATGATAGTGGTTATGTAGTAAATCTTACCTTGACGGATTCTGCAGCAGAAACTTTCTCTGAAGTAACAGGAGAAAACATTGGACAGCAGCTTCCGATTGTCTATGACGGTGAAACTATTTCATCTCCAGTTGTACAAGGACAGATTTCAGGAGGAACGGCACAGATTACAGGAATGAGTTCCTATGAAGAAGCTGAAAATCTTGCAGCGATGATTCGTATCGGTTCTTTATCTGTTGAGCTAGAAGAAATACAGTCAGAAGTAGTAAGTGCTCAGCTTGGTTCTGAAGCAATCAACACTTCTTTGATGGCAGCAGCAATTGGTTTGCTTATCATTATGATTTTGCTGATTATCTTTTATGCGATTCCTGGTCTTGTAGCTTCTATCGCACTTTGCCTTTATACAGTGTTGGTAGTTAGTGTAATTAATGTATTTGATATCACATTAACCTTGCCGGGTATTGCAGGTATCATACTTTCCATCGGTATGGCTGTGGATGCCAATGTTATTATTTTCTCCCGTATTGGAGAAGAAATTGCAGCGGATCATAGTGTACTAAATGCCATTAAGACTGGATTTAAAAAGGGTAAAGTAGCTGTTATTGATGGTAATATTACGACCTTGATTGCAGCAGCAGTGCTAGGTGCGAAGGGATCCGGTTCTATTCGAGGATTTGCAGCAACCTTAGCTATCGGTATTGTTTTATCCATGTTTACTGCCTTGATTATCAGTAGATTACTGGTTTTGGCATTCTATGGACTTGGCGCTAGAAATGAAAAGCTTTATCGTAAGACCAAGCAACGCAAGACGATTAACTTTATTGGTAAGAGAAAGATTTTCTTTGCAATTTCTGTGATCATTATGGTCATCGGATTTGTATCTATGGGAACAAATGCAGGCAAAGGAAATGGAGCCTTGAACTATTCCCTTGAATTCGTTGGTGGTACTTCAACAACCGTAGCAATGGACAAGAATTATACGGTAGAAGAACTAGAATCAGACGTGGTACCTGTAGTAAGCGAAGTTACAGGAGATAGTGCAATCCAGACCCAAAATGTTAATGATTCCAATTCAATTGTTATTAAAACAAGAACCTTAGATCTTGAAGAACGTGAAGAGCTTGCAAGTACTCTTGAAGAGAACTTTGGAGTAGAAGAGTCCGATATTACTTATACCAATATTAGTTCAACCATTAGTTCTGAAACTCGAAGTGATGCCTTATGGGCAGTTATTATTGCAGCAATCTTAATGCTGATTTATATTTGGTTCAGATTTAAAGATGTGCGTTATGCATCTTCCGCTGTACTGGCTTTGGTTCATGATGTATTGATTGTACTTACATGCTATGCTGTCACAAGAATTTCTGTTGGTAGCACCTTTATTGCAGTAATGTTGACCCTGATTGGTTATTCCATCAATGATACTATTGTCGTATTTGAAAGATTTAAAGAAAATCTAACAGTTGCAAGAGATAAGAAAGATGCTGATGCCGTAATGGAAGTGGGCAATACCGCTATTACCCAGACCTTGAGTCGATCTATTATGACTTCACTTACTACTTTTGTTATGGTATTTGTTCTCTATATTCTAGGAGTAGCAACCATCAAGGATTTTGCTTTGCCACTGATGGTAGGTATTATCTCAGGAACCTATTCTTCTATTACGATTGCAGCAGGACTTTGGTATACCTTTAAGCTTCATCTTGGAAAGAACAAGCTTGTAAAAAGTAACAAGACTCCAAAGATCGAAAAGGTAGCAGACCAGCCAAAGGAAGAAGAGCCTAAGAGAGAATTGGTATCTCAAAAAAAGAAGAAAAAAAAGAGAAAATAAGTAGATTTTCATAAGAAAAGCCTAGGAGATGTAACTGCTCTCCTG
>CAVJBW010000205.1:0-3109 GCA_963647625.1 Lachnospiraceae bacterium | reverse complement strand
GCCTACAGTATACTCCTGTTACCGAAAGATAGAGATTATTTTAAGGAGGACACCCTATGGTATTTTATGATATTCTGGCAACTATTTATGGAGATGAATCCAAAGTAGATTTAGACATGAGTAAGGTGAAGGTTGATTATTAGGAAGAGAACCTTCCCTTTTCAGCTGAGGATGAACCCGTGACCTTTAAGAGAATTGTAAGGTCAGACCTTGGAGACATGAATGAGCTATTAGGATTCGAATGTGGTCTTGATGGAAATGTTTCTGCCTTCATTTATGGCAGTAAGGATTCCTGTATTCAGTTATTTATGGGGGTATGTCTTGAAAATGTTACCCTGCAGGCTGCAAAAGAATTTCTTGCTCAATAATTCTAATTTTAAAGTCAAAGAATTTTGCTATGACAAAAAGCTTACTAAATCTGAGGCCATAAAGAAGGCTGAAACTATTATGGGTGATGATACATTACATCAGGAATTAGACCGTATATATATGGGCAGCGACATTAAGAAATTTATAAGCAGTCCCTCCATATGATATTCACAGGGAACCCAGGCTCGGCAAAGACAAGTGTTGCCCGTCTTATTGCAAAGATACTTAAATGCGAGGGAATCCTTGAAACAGGCAACTTTGTTGAATGTGGCCGTGACGATTTGATCGGTAAGTATGTGGGGTGGACAGCAAAGATTGTTGCCAGTAAATTTCGTGAGGCGAGAGGGGGAATTCTATTTATAGATGAGGCTTATTCGCTGGTTTCTGAGGACAGCTATGGAGATGAGGCTATTAATACGATAGTTCAGCAGATGGAAAATCATAGGGATGATGTTATTGTGATTTTTGCAGGATACCCGGATAAAATGAAGACTTTTTTAGATAGGAATGAGGGTCTGCGCAGCCGAATTGCTTTTCATCTGAATTTTCCGGATTATAACCCTGAGGAGCTATTAGATATACTCAAACTAATGGCAAAAGACAGAGGATTCAAGCTGGACAAAAAAGTTGATGAGAAGTGTTTAGGTATTTTTGAGAATGCCTGTAGTCAGGAAGAATTCGGCAATGGACGATTCGCAAGAAACTTGCTTGAACAAGCCATTATGAAGCAAGGTAAAAGGATTCTCAAGGAAAGTAAGGCCAAGGATATTTCAAAGACTGAACTTGTAAGATTAAAGGTCTGCGATTTTGAGACAAATGCTGAGCATATTTATAAGGATGAGAGACCGGTTATAGGATTTGTTTGTTAAGGACATCGTAAAAAATGATTGCAGCAGGTGTGGGAAGAGCAATTTCGCTTTTTGCAAGAGTTTGGAAAGGTGAAGGGGAAAACATGATGCAAGAGGGCGAACCCCTGTGTGGCCTAAGACATAGAATAAGAGAATTGGTATTATTGTGGAAATTGTCAGAAAATTACGATTGCCGATGAGGAAAATTTCGTATATAGTAAAGAAAAAAGCAAGGAGAAAATTCCATGGCAGATAAGCAATCTAAGAAACTGATACTGTTTAACATATTGGATATTTTGCGCAAGTATACGGATGAAAATCACAGGCTTAGCCAAAAGGAAATACAGGATAAGCTGGCGGAAGAATATGGCATGGCTCTGGACCGAAAGACTATTAAGACCAGTCTCATGAACTTAGAAGAATTTGGTTATGATTTGGAGTATAGTGAAACATCCCGCCCTGTAAAAAATAAGAAGACAGGTGCCATAGAGTCTTCTGTAATTTACTCGGATTTTTATTTGCAGCGAGATTTTGATGACAGTGAGCTGCGTCTGCTTATTGACAGCTTGCTTTTTTCTCAGCATCTTCCATATAGCCAATGTAAGGAATTGGTGGAAAAGCTGGAGGGCCTTTCCAATGTATATTTTAAGTCAAGGATAAAGCATATAGCAGCAATGCCACAGGATCGCACCAACAATAAGCAGCTGTTTCTTACGATTGATCTGATAGATGAGGCAATTTCCAAGGGGAAGAAGATACAGTTTAAGTACTTGGAATACAAGACTGACCTGACGCAGGCCCCGAAGAAGGTAAAGAATAGTCAGGAAAGTCGGATTTATCTGGTAAGCCCATATCAGATGGCGGCCAAAGAGGGCAAGTATTATCTGATATGTAACTATGATCCATATGATGATATATCCAATTATCGTCTGGATCGAATGACAGATGTAGAGTTGATGGAAGAGTCGGCAAAGCCTTTTGAAAACCTTAAGGGATCTGGAGGCCAGCGACTAAATTTATCAAGATACATGGCCGAGCATATCTATATGTATAGCAGTGATACCAGCCGGGTAAAGTTACGGATTGCCAATGCTATGATTAGTGACATCATAGATATATTTGGCAGCGAGGTGAGCTTCACTGACCAGGACGAGCAGCATGTGACAGTCAGGGTGAAAGGCTCGGAACGAGCTATTTTACAATTTGCCAAAAACTATGCGCCTGATGTGGTAGTGCTGGAGCCAGAGCGATTGAGGCAACAGGCAATTGAGGAATTGAAACAAGGGTTGAGAAGCTACGAGAAGTAAATGGAGGTAGAAGGTATGAGTGAAGGTAATTTAAAGAACGATGCATTAAATTTCGTATTTCAGTGTTATTTTGGAAATATGGAGGACCCAATAGAAGCAGCGATAGATAGGGCATATGTAGATATGGCATCGCATACAATGACGGGATTTGATAAGGATGATAAAAAGAAATGGAAGATGCGATATAAGGCATCACAGGAGATAAAGGAACAAATCAAGTGTTTGGACCTTGATTATGACAACTGGCATAATGAACTTTGTAAGGCAATTATTAAGAAATACGCAGAAAAGCCCGGTGAAGAGTTTACTTATGGACAAGCACAAAAATGGGTAAATATGACCATGAAATATTTGCTCGTATTTTGTTTAGTTCTTGAAAAAATGGAAGAATATCCAGAGCTAAAGAAGTATCTCTTGGATAATAAAGACAAGTTACATATACCTATAGATTCCTATGTGATTGAGGGATATGGCTTGGATACGAAGGTTGCATGGAGTAAGATGTCCTATGAAGAATATGACGGCGATGACGTCAATGACGGCTGTAGAAAACAGCTAAAAAGAAAAAAGAAATCTTTGGAAAAT
>CAVJBW010000204.1:0-3124 GCA_963647625.1 Lachnospiraceae bacterium | reverse complement strand
GATCTATCTGTGGTTGCAGAGGGAGTAGAGACGAAAGAACAGTTGGATTATTTGAAAAATCAAAATTGTGATTATGTGCAAGGCTATTATTTCTTCAAGCCTATGTCTGAGGAAAATTATTATGAAGTAATGAAAGATGCACAAGTTACCAAGCAGGTTCATAAAACACAGGAGAATGATCTTGCAAGTGAATTCACTTCTGATAAATATGGGGAAGTGATGTTAATTGTGGATGATATGAAAGTCAATCGTATTATGCTAGGTAACATTTTCAAAGATTCTTTTCAAATTGTAGAATGTGCCAATGGCAAAGAAGCTTTGGAATACTTGCAGGATAGCCAGCACAAAGTTGATGTGATATTGTTAGACCTTTTGATGCCAGTGATGGATGGATATGAAACCCTACGTTTGCTGAAGCAAGATCCAGACCACAAAAATATTCCAGTGGTTATTGTATCGCAACCGGGAGAGTCGAGCGAAGTAAAAGTCCTTAAAATGGGGGCAGCGGACTACATTACTAAGCCATTCAATCCATTAGTGGTAAGAAAAAGAGTCTCTAATGCAATGGCAGAACAACGTTTTCGTAAAATGATTGTTCATGCTGATATGAAGAAATAAGATAAAGTGATAGGAGAAGTTTGGTAAAATGAAAGAAAGAATTCAAATGAAAGAAGGGCGTAGCCTTATTTTGGATCATGTTTCCAATCTAGGAACAGAGATGGTGGATCTTCTTGATGCTACTGGAAGAATTCTAGCAGAAGATGTTTATGCCGAGGAAAATATACCACCCTTTGCAAAATCACCCTTAGATGGTTATGTTCTTAGAGCACAGGATATAAAGGAAGCTTCCTTAGAACATCCTGTTACATTGCCGATTCTAGAAGAGGTACCAGCAGGTAAAGTGGCAACACAGCCTGTCGTAGAAGGAACTGCTATAAAGATTCTGACAGGAGCACCGATTCCTGAAGGCGCTGATTTGGTGGTAAAGTTCGAAGATACGGAATTTAACGAGAATGAAGTTACCTTTTTCAAACCAGGAAAGAGTGGAGAGAATATCATTCCTGTAGGGGAAGATATGGTGGAAGGCCAATTGGTATTAAAAAAAGGCCAAAAGATTACAGCACCAATACGGGGAATACTTGCAGGCTTAGGAAAGAGTCAGTTACATGTATATAAGAAGCCGCATATAAAACTGATTAGTACAGGAAGTGAGCTTTTAGAAGTGGATCAGCCTCTTGCACCTGGCAAGATAAGAAATAGTAGTATTTATACCCTGGCCTCTTATTTACAAGGGAGTGGTGCAGACGTTACCATTTGCGGAAATGTAGAAGATACGGTAGATGCTATTTCTGGCAAGATCAAGGAAGCAGCTGATGATGCAGATATTATTATTACTACTGGAGGAGTCTCTGTTGGAGATTATGATCATTTGGTAACGGTAATGACCAATTTGGAAGCGGATCTTTTGTTTTGGAAAATGCGCCTAAAACCAGGAGGAGCTTTTCTAGCATCCATCTATGATCAAAAACCTGTCTTTTCTTTGTCAGGAAATCCAGCATCTGCTGCTATTGCCATGATATTGGTATGCATTCCTGCAATTAAGAAAATGTGTGGGTTAGAAGACTATATGTTACCTGAAATTGATGGTATCCTAACATCAGACTTTAAGCGTAAAAGTCCAGGTGGCAGAATCGTTCCGGGAAAATTAACCATTCAGGATGGAGAGGCTTGTATGACTTTATCTGGACATTCTGGAAATGGAATGTTACATCCTTTACAAGGTTGCAACATTTTGGCTGAAATAGCCCCAAGAAATGAGGGCGTATCAGCTGGGGAAAAGATTCATGCTTACTTTATTGGAGAATTATTATAGGCATGAGCTTGAATGAGAGTGATGAGATATAGGATGGTATGATATGAAAGATTTGTATGGTAGAACAATTGATTATTTGAGGTTATCTATTACAGATCGATGCAATTTTCGATGTAAATATTGTATGCCGGCAGATGGTGCTCACCTAGTTTCTATGGATGAAATTCTTAGTTATGAAGAAGCTTATAGAGTATGTGAAATCATGGCAAGAATGGGCCTGAAAAAGATTAAAGTAACAGGAGGAGAACCTTTAGTTCGTCGAGGCGTAGAAGAATTTATTGCTAGATTGAAACAGATTGAGGGAATCGAACGTGTTACTTTGACCACAAACGGACTTCTTTTAGATGAGAAGATGCCGGCCCTTGCAAAAGCAGGCATTGATGCAATCAATATTAGTTTGGATACGCTAGATCAGGATTTGTTTAATGATTTAAGTCGTTCACCCCAAGATGGAGATAACTTTTTTAAAGTCTTAAAAACCCTTGACCTTCCAGAAAAATATCCGGATATCGTTTTTAAGATTAACTGCGTTCCTCTAGGGGTACCGAATCAAGATTTGTTGCAGATTGCAGAGCTTGCCAAAGATCGACCTTTGCATGTGAGATTCATTGAGATGATGCCGATTGGTATCGGAGCAAGCTATGATTTTGTTTCCCAAGAGAAAGTGATGGAGCTGATAAAAAATAAATACCAAGGCATCACATCCTATGAAAAAAGGTTAGGAAATGGCCCTTGTATTTATTATGAAATTCCTGAATTTCAAGGGAAAATTGGCTTTATTAGTGCTATGAGTCACAAATTCTGTAATGGATGTAACCGGATTCGCATGACTTCTACAGGTTTTTTAAAAACATGCTTGCAATATGAAACTGGTGTTGATTTAAGAGAAGCTTTAAGATGCAATGCGACAGATGAACAGATTGAACAACTGATTTTAGAAGCGCTAGAGCACAAATCCAAAGAGCATCAATTCTTGCAAGTGGACAAGGAAGCAGAAGAGAAAAAGGATATGTCACAAATTGGTGGCTAATCCATTGAATTTGTTATGTTTTTTTTATAAAGTATGATACAATAGGTTGTGATTAAATTTTGGGAGGAACACCATGTCTAGCAATGTGCCTGATTCAAACCTAAAGAAAAATCGGGACAAAAGAAGGCGAGTAAGCAGGATTAAGACCTTTTTAGTGCTTATTGTACTTGTTTGTATTGTTGCTTCCCTAAGCATAAGTATTTGTCTAGGAATTACAGTAC
>CAVJBW010000203.1:0-3130 GCA_963647625.1 Lachnospiraceae bacterium | reverse complement strand
GGCAAGGATTCTTAGAAGAATTAAGAAAATCACAAAAAATAAAAAAGAGTATGGTAAAATCAGTTAGGAAAGAAAAGATAAGGATCGGAGCGTAAAGAAGATGAATTATATATTAGTAGCCATAAATGCAAAATATATCCATTCGAATCTGGCTTGTTTGTCCCTGAATAGCTATGCAAAGTCAAAAGGAGTCTATAGTCAGATCGCAGAATATACCATCAATCAGCCCATGCAGCAGATTCTAGCGGATCTGTTTCGTCGCAATCCGGATGTGCTATTTTTCTCTTGTTACATCTGGAATATTACCTTAGTAGAGGAAGTGTGCCGGGAGTTTCACAAGATCAATCCCTCCATTCCGATCTATCTTGGGGGGCCGGAAGTTGCCTACCGAGCAGAGGAGTATCTGCGGCAACATCCCCATGTGAGTGGAATTATGGTTGGGGAAGGGGAAGTACCCTTTACCAAGATCTGCCAGTTCTACGATCGTCAGGGAAATTATGATGAGATTGAAGGCCTAGTCTGGCTAAGTGAAAATGGCCAGCTGCAGTATCAGGCTCCATCTGCTCCCCTGCCTTTAGATGAGATTCCCTTTTGTTATCCTACCTTAGAGGGCCTAGAGCACAAGATTATCTATTATGAATCTAGTAGAGGCTGTCCTTTTTCTTGTACCTATTGTATTTCCTCGATTGATCGGACCTTGCGCTTTCGCTCTTTAGAGCTGGTATTGAAGGAGCTGCAATTTTTCTTGGACAATAAGGTTCCCCAGGTAAAGTTTATCGATCGAACCTTTAATTGCAACAAGGAACATGCCCTAGCAATCTGGAAATATCTCTTAGAACATGACAATGGAATAACCAACTTTCACTTCGAGATTGCAGCAGACCTTTTGACAGGGGACCACATGCGAGTGCTATCCAAGATGCGACCGGGTCTAGTGCAGTTTGAAATTGGAATACAGACGACGAATTTTGAAACGATTCGGGAAATTCATAGAACCATGAGTGTGGGGAGAGTAGAAGCGGCAGTTGAAGCCGTGCATCAAATGAAAAATATTCATCAGCATCTTGATTTGATTGCAGGTCTGCCTTATGAAGACTACGAGTCCTTCCAAAAATCCTTCGAAGATGTCTATCGTCTTGAACCAGACCAGTTGCAACTAGGATTTTTAAAGGTCCTGTGGGGATCCTATATGTATGACCATGCCCAGGAATATGGCCTTGTCTATATGGACAAGCCACCTTATGAAGTCTTGCAAAGTCGCTGGGTGAGCTATGGTCAGATGCTGAATCTGAAGCTGGTAGAGGAGATGGTAGAGACCTATTATAATAGTGGACAGTATACCACCACCCTGCCAGTGGTAGAGACCATTTATGAAACAGCCTTTGAATTTTACCTGCATCTGGGGGCTTTTTATGGAAAGGTAGGCTGGCTCTATCAAAAGCAAAATCGTCTGCAAAAGTATGCCATCTTGTTGCAATTTGTAAAAATTGTAGAGCCAGAGCTTTTTGAACTGGCGCAGCAAACCCTTCTCTATGACTATTATTTGCGGGAAAAGGCCAAGAGTCGTCCTAAGTGGGCAGTGGACTTATCCGGCAAGAAAAAAGAGATTGCCAAGGCTCTTCGCCTCTTAGGCTATGAACAAAAATATTGCGATTTGCAGCCTTTTACCATTCCAGTATGGGAAATAGAAAGAAATAAACCATTCCCTCCAAAAGGAGAGGAACAGTGGGTCCTATTCGATTATGAAAAAAGAGATCCTATGACAGGCAATGCTAGCGTGGTCATTCTAGATCAGCTACCAAGTGAAGCAAGATAGAGAAGGTCCTATCCCCTCGTAGAAGACAGAATAATTCTAGAAAACCATACTTTACTATGTTAAAATAGGCTTGCTAGGAAATTGAAATGTCAGGAGAAGGTATATGATCAGCAATCGACAATTAGAAGTGTTTGTAACGGTCTACGAGCAAAAAAGTATGACCAATGCAGGCAAAAAACTATTTATGACTCAGCCAGCGGTATCCCAGGCGATTCGTGAAATTGAGGATTATTTTGACATAGAACTCTTTGAGCGCGTAGGCTCTAAGCTCTATGTTACAAAATCCGGGGAGACCATGTATTATTATGCCAAGCGTATCTTTAGTCTCTTCGAAGAGATGGACAAGGAAATGCGCAATGTGCAAGGCGTTCGTGAAATTGCAGTAGGAGTCAATATTTCTGCAGGAACAGAACTGATACGAAGATATATCGCTAGATTTCATGAGGAATATCCTATGATCAAGGTAAGAGTCAAGGTGACTCGGTCCTCCGTACTAGAGCAGATGCTAAAGGATCAGGAGCTAGACTTTGCAATCTGGGAAGACTTGTTCCAAAAGGCAGAGTATCTGGTGCAGGAGCCTTATTACAAGGACAAAATTGTGATTGTAGCAGCCCCAGATCATCCTTTGGCCAAGGAGAAGTACTTAAGTCTGGAGGATCTAAGAGAGGAACCATTCTTACTTCGAGAAAGGGGAGCCGGTGTTCGTGAGAAATTCGAATATCTCACCAAGCTTCATGACATGAATGTAGATGTAATGTGGGAGAGCTCTTCTACCAAAGCCTTGGTAAGAGCAGCCCAGGACCACTATGGCATCGCTGTGCTTCCATACCTTTTGGTGAAGGAATATATAGAAGATGGCTCCCTGGCAGAGCTGGCAATTGAGGATGGCTCGTTGAACCGTAATCTCAATATCGTCTACCACAAGGACAAGGTGTTTTCACAGCCACTTCAAAGAATGATTGAAATAGTAAGAGAAAATAAAGAATAAGAAAGTAGAAGGGAGCCGTAAAGGCTCCTTTTTTCATGCAAAGAAAGTCCGAAATATAGGACTAAGTCTGATGTAAGATTTGCCTAAGTAAAAGAGAAAGATTTCATCAGAAAGGTGGCGAAGAAGTATGAAAATATACTCCAAGCGAGATGTGGAAAAGTTATTAAAGAACAATGGATACGAATATTCTAGATGTTCAGGCAGTCACAGAATCTATAAACGGGAGGGAAGGCATATCAGCATTCCTAAAAGTTTGAATGCAACCGTAATTCAAAGGTTGGTGAAAGAAAACCAGTTGGTGGGATAGGCATCAAATGGTTTTGCGT
>CAVJBW010000202.1:0-3146 GCA_963647625.1 Lachnospiraceae bacterium | reverse complement strand
AGTCTGGCTCAAGCAAATTGTTGCAGGATATGAACCGCAAGTATACAAAGGAAGATTATCTATTATTAGTAGATAAGCTTCGAAAGGCAGTTCCGGATATTGCCATTACCACAGATATTATCGTAGGTTACCCGGGAGAGACCCAGGAAGATTTCCTTGAGACCATGGATGTGGTAGAAAAAGTAAGATATGATAGCGCCTTTACCTTTATCTATTCCAAGCGCAGTGGTACTCCAGCTGCCAAAAGAGAGGATCAGATACCAGATGAGGTGGTCAAGCAGCGATTTGATACCTTGCTGAAGAAAGTGCAGACCATTTCTGCAGAAAAAGCAAAGCAGATGGAAGGACAGATTCAAGAGGCACTTGTAGAATCTGTCAACAATCAAGATCCAGAGCTTGTCTCAGGAAGATTGTCCAACAATAGCATAGTTCATTTTAAGGGAACCAAGGAGATGATCGGTCAGATCGTGCCGGTTCGTTTAGTGACATGTAAGGGCTTCTATTATATAGGAGAGCAGGTATAGATGGAGCAATACTATCAAAGCAAGTTTAAAGCAAGAGACGCAATCTTGATTGTGGGCGTTCTTGCTTTTGCTATTCTTGTTTTTATATTTATGCATACAGTGGCAAGTAAAGATGGAGATCTTGTTCGAATCACGGTAGATGGCGCCGTTTATGGAGAGTATGCCCTAGAGCAAGATCAGCAAATCAAGGTCAAGCAAGATGGAACGGTGACGAATATTGTTGAGATTGAGGATGGCGTAGTTCATATGGAAAAGGCCACCTGCCCAGATGCTTTGTGTATCACCCAAGGAAAGATTCGAAGAGCGAATGAATCCCTGATCTGTTTGCCCAACAAGGTAGTTGTAGAAATTATTGCAAATTCATCCTCTAAGGAGGAATCTTCTTCTGATCAAGATGAAATTGATGCAGTGATTAAATAAAGGAATAATATGAAACATAATGTTGCATTTCTAGGAGTATTTCTGGCATTGGCCTTGGTCTTTAGCTATGTAGAGGCCATGATTCCCTTTGCCATTGCCATACCTGGAGTTAAGCTTGGAATCACCAATATCGTGATTGTTTTAATTTTATATTTGCAAGGGGTAAGGTCTGCCTTTGTCATATCTATTCTACGAGTAGTCTTGGCAGGATTTTTATTTGGCAATTTATTTAGCATTATTTATTCTCTTGCAGGAGCTATGCTTTCCTTACTTGTGATGGTATTGCTTCGCCAGATGAAACTATTCCATGTGGTGAGCATAAGCGCGATTGGGGGAATCGTGCACAATCTAGGGCAGCTGCTGATTGCTGCTTTTATTGTTGAAAATTATAATATTATGTATTATTTTGCCATTTTGATGATTGCTGGTGTGATTACAGGAATTATTATTGGCATAGTAGCAAATGAAATGATAAAAAGGGTGGGCCGTTTCTTTTGGAAACGCCAGGTCAATACCTAGGAGGAAGAATGTATTCATATTTTATTGGAAGAATCGATGAGATATTCACCGATCATATTGTGCTTGAAAATGGTGGGATCGGCTATGAAATCTTTATGCCACAAAGAGAAATGGACCAAATGCAGGTAGAAGATGAAGTAAAGGTATTTACCTACTTACACGTAAGAGAAGATGCCATGCTTTTATATGGATTTGGTAGTAAAAGCTCCCTAACCCTATTCAAGATGCTGATTGGTGTAAATGGAATCGGCCCAAAGGCGGCCCTATCGATCCTATCAATCCTAGGGCCGGAAGATCTGCAATTTGCCATTCTATCTGAGGATGCCAAGGCAATTTCAAAGGCTCAAGGAGTAGGCGGTAAGTCTGCCCAGCGAGTGATTATGGAGCTAAAGGATAAGATCTCTCTTATGGATGCCTTTGAAGACAAGAGTAATGCGGTATCTCAAAAGGGAGATCAGAGAATCAAAGCAGAGGCCATGGCAGCTCTTGAAAGCCTGGGATTTGCCAAGAGCCAGATCTTAAAGGCACTAGGGGCCCTAGGAGATCTGTCTGGGGATTCTGTAGAGACTATCATCAGTAAAGCCTTGAAGGAATTATAGTTTGGAAAGGTAGAGAGCAAATGGAAAAAAGAGTGATTTCTACACAACTAAATAAAGAAGAACAAAAGATAGAAAATTCCCTAAGACCTACCAAGCTTGTTAATTATATTGGTCAAGAAAAAATAAAAAATAATATGTCTATTTATATGGAGGCAGCAAAGCAAAGAGGGGAGTCTTTGGACCATGTTCTTTTTTACGGACCTCCAGGTCTTGGCAAGACAACCCTAGCTTGTATTATTGCCAATGAAATGGGAGTCCATATTAAGACCACATCAGGTCCTGCCATAGCCAAGCCAGGAGAGATGGCGGCGATCTTGAACAAGCTTGAAGAAGGAGATGTGCTCTTTATTGATGAAATCCACAGATTAAATAAGCAGGTAGAAGAACTTCTATATCCAGCGATGGAAGATTATTGCCTTGATATTATGGTGGGAGAAGGAGCGACAGCAAGATCCATTCGAGTGAATCTGCCGAGATTTACTTTGGTAGGAGCAACTACGAGAGCGGGTCTTTTGTCGGCACCTTTAAGGGATCGCTTCGGAGTGGTACAGCATATGGAATATTATACAACAAGCGAGCTGACCGAGATTATTAAGAACTCCGCAAAGAGCCTAGGGGTAAGCATAGATGAAGAGGGAGCAGTGGAAATGGCTCGAAGATCCAGAGGAACGCCAAGACTGGCCAACCGCCTCTTAAAGCGTGTCAGAGACTATGCCCAGGTACAATATGACGGGGTCATTACCCAGCAGGTAGCTTCCTATGCTTTGGACTTATTAGAAGTAGATAAAGAAGGCCTAGATAAGTCCGACCGTCTGATATTAAATACCATCATTCAACAATTTGCTGGAGGCCCTGTTGGCCTAGATACTTTGGCAGCTTCCGTGGGAGAAGATGCTGGAACCATAGAGGATGTATATGAGCCATATTTGGTTATGAATGGATTTATCAATCGCACACCAAAAGGTAGAGTAGTTACGGAGAAGTGTTATAGACATTTGGGATTGGCCTTCCCAGCTTAAGCCTTGTGCATAATCAGCAAAATGAATATAATAAAGAGTAGTAAATAGATATTTTTAGTTGAGGT
>CAVJBW010000201.1:0-3153 GCA_963647625.1 Lachnospiraceae bacterium | reverse complement strand
ACCTAATGATTTAATAACAATTTCCTGCTGTCCCATCAAGTCATCTACCACTAAGCCAACTTGACGGTCTCCTTTCTTTACAATTACAACGGTAAGGTGGTCTTTTTCATCATCTCTAGGCTCAATATCAAGCATTTGATTTAAGCGAACCAAAGGAATAACATCTCCACGAATATGAATCACTTCATCTGCCTGAACATATTTGATGTCTTGCTTGTTGATAAATTCGATGTTTGCAATAGATCCTAAAGCAATTGCATACTTTTCTTCCCCAACTACAACCATAAGGGCCTGGATAATTGCTAGGGTCAGTGGCAAACGAACAGTGAATTTTGTTCCTTGGCCAAATACACTATTTGTCTCAACATCTCCACCTAAGGCTTCGATGTTTGATTTTACAACATCAAGTCCTACGCCTCTACCAGAAATATCAGTGATTTGTTTTGCCATAGAAAAACTTGGCATAAAGAGTAAATCAATGACTTCTTTATCGGACAAAGCATCTGCCTGTTCTTGGGTATAAATTCCTCGCTCAACAGATTTGCTTCTTACCTTTTCTATATCAATACCGTTACCATCATCACTTACTTCAATGATAACATTATTTCCTTCTTGGAAAGCATTTAAAGTAATAGTTCCTGTTTCAGGCTTTCCTCTTTCTCTACGAACTTCCGCTGTTTCTAATCCATGATCTGCTGAATTACGTAGCAAATGCTGCAGCGGGTCTCCAATCTGATCCACAACCGTACGATCAAGTTCGGTATCTTCACCACTCATCACAAGTTCCATTTTCTTATCTAATTTCTTGGACAAGTCACGAATCATACGTGGGAATTTGTTAACAACACTTTCAATTGGAACCATTCGAACCTTCATAACTGACTCATGAAGATTTGTGGTTATTCTTTCGAGATATTCAATTTGCTCATGGAACATCTGGCTTTCAAAGGATCCTTCATCCGTAGCTGAAATAGATACCAAAGAGTTCTTGGCTATAATCAGCTCACTTACCTGATTCATAAGAGCATCTAATTTTTCAATATCTACGCGGATGGTTCTGCTAGTAACCGGCTTAGCTACTGCCTTTTTAGTAGCAGCCTTTGGAGAAGTTTCCTTGGCAGGCTGGCTAACAGCAGGTTTATCTTCTTCTGTTTCTTTTATCGCTATTTCCGTTTCCTTTGTATCTTCTAGCCCATTTTCCTGAGGCAGACGTTCAAGCTGAGCCCATGAGACATCTGCAATCTCAGAGACTGCTTTAACGGATGTCACAACAGCTTCAATATCGGAATCTGTCAAATACAAAAAGCTAAAGTCGTTATCAAATTTCTCATCTTCAATATCTTGAGAACTTGGCAAATAACCAACGATCTCACCATATTCTTCTACTGATTTGAAGACCAAAAATGCTCTAGCGGCCTTCAACAAACAGTCATCTTGTACATAAACAGTAAAGCCATATAGACATTTTCCCTTTTCCATTTCATTATGAACATGGTCTACATCCCCATCCTCTAAAGAAATGTTTTCATAATGTGCTACATCCTCTTTTGGCTCTTCTTTTGACTGTGGAGTCTCTATCTGGGAACTTTCTTCTGTACTTGCTTCTTCTTGGCCGGTACCTGCCGCTAGCACTCGATTCAGTTCTTGAATTAAAGCTTCATTATCATCGGTACCTTCATCGGAGGTTGCTTTTACATTTTCAAGGTAACCTTCAATGGCATCTAAGCATTCAAAAATAACATCAATGAGGGCACTTTTCACCTTCATGTTGCCACTACGTACTTCCTGAAAAACATTTTCCATATCATGGGTCAAATGTTGCATACGCTTAAAGCCCATGGTTCCTGCCATTCCCTTTAAAGAATGGGCTGCACGGAAAATTTCATTAATCATGTCCATATTTTCAGGATCGCTTTCTAGTGCCATAACACTATCTGAAAGATCCTGTAAATGTCCATTGGTCTCATCGATAAAAATCTCTAGATATTGACTCACATCCATGTTACTTAATCCCCACTTTCTTGTTAATGGAAGAAGCAACGTCTGTTAATGGTACCACTTCATCTACTAGACCTGTCTGTGCAATTGCCTTAGGCATTCCATATACAACACAAGTCTCTTCGTTTTGCGAAATAATATGAAGTTTCTTTTTCTTTTTCAAAGAAACGATTCCATCAGTACCGTCAGCACCCATCCCTGTAAGAACTACGCAAGTAATCTCATCAAACTTGCTTTGCTTTAGGGATTCATACATTAAATTGGCATAGGGTCTCAATCCGCCAATGGCTGGAGATTTATCCAAATGTACTTTGTGGCTGCCATCAGGGCAAGGGACGATTTCAAAATGAAATCCTCCTGGAGCTACTAGCAGCTTCCCTTTTTCTAATACATCTCCATCCTTTGCCTCTACAACTTCAATATCGCTTAATTCATTTAAACGATCTGCCATAGACTTGGTAAATCCTGCCGGCATATGCTGTACTAGCAAAAGAGGTGCATCGATATTACCTGCAATAAATGGAATCACACTTTGAAGTGCTTTTGGACCACCAGTAGAGCTAGCAATAGCAATACACTTTTTTCCACCTTTTGATCTTGGCAGGTTCGAAGTCGTTCGTGCAATGCTTTCTTTCTTCGGTGGTCTAGGGATCGGAGTGAAGAAATTCTTCATGTTTCCTGATTTTAAAACTGCATTGATAATATCAAGCAGGTTCTTTTTAAAATCTTCTCCCTTTGCCTTGACGATATTGTCAGGCTTTGTGACAAAATCAATTGCCCCAAGTTCCATTGCCTTAATGGTAACATCAGCATCTTTTGTTGTAAGGGTACTGACCATAATTACTGTCGCTTTGATGTTTTCTTTTTGAAGTTTTTCTAAAAGCTGAAGGCCATCCATACGAGGCATGTTTACATCTAGCAAAACAGCATCGTATTTTTTCTTTTTTAACGCTTCAAAAGCTTCTAGTCCATCTTTACAAACGTCTTTCGCTTCGTAGTTATTGTCTGTATTGATTATATCACAGATGACCCTTCTCATAAGTGCAGAGTCATCTACCACCAAGATATTTTTTTTCATAATCATACCTTCTTCATTAATTTTCTTTCCTCAAGAAATATCTGCTTTACAAGTTCATCTTGAATACCCTTTTCTAA
>CAVJBW010000200.1:0-3168 GCA_963647625.1 Lachnospiraceae bacterium | reverse complement strand
CGGCACGTCTATGATTCTTTGATTTTCACTTCCCCTGAATTTTAATCGGATATTTTTCTTTTCTAATTCAAATTCTCCATCTACTAGTACATCAATGGCTTTTAAAATCTCCAAGGTGGTTGCATTTCCTTTAAACTTACCCTCTAGCAAGTCATCGTCCATTCGATAGCCGGTATAGATCCAAATGTTCTTCCCAGGCACCTGGTCTCGAACAGCCTGTATGATTTCAAGCACTTTTTCTTGATTCTCTATTTCCATAGGTTCCCCACCTAGAATTGTAAGGCCATCAATATAGTCCTTATCTAGCAGAAGTAGGATTTCATCAAGAGTATGACCGGTAAATTCCTGTCCATAATGAAAATCCCAAGTCTCCGGCTGAAAGCATTCTTTGCAATGATGGGTGCATCCCGATACAAAAAGAGAAATGCGTACACCTACACCATTGGCAATATCACAATCTTTAATGGCTCCATAATGCATGACATTTCCCTTCTTTCTTAAAGTCCTCTATAGATGTAGCACACGATCTTTAATTTCCTGGGTTCTTCCTTGGTTCCAGAACTGGCTTCCAATATAACCGCAGGTACGACGAGCCACATTCATCTTCCCTTGATCTTCATTGCCACAACATGGGCATTTCCAAATCAATTTGCCGTGCTCATTTTCCTGAATCTGAATCTCTCCATCATATCCACAGACCTGACAATAATCACTTTTGGTATTGAGCTCTGCATACATGATATTTTCATAGATAAATTTCATGACCTTTAATACGGCTTCTATATTATCCTGCATATCTGGTACTTCCACATAGCTGATTGCACCACCTGGGGACAAAGCTTGGAACTTAGATTCAAATGCCAGCTTGTCAAAGGCATTAATCTCTTCTGATACATGGATGTGGTAAGAATTGGTAATATAATTCTTGTCGGTTACACCTTCTATGATTCCAAAACGTTTTTGCAAAGCTTTGGCAAACTTATAGGTCGTGGACTCAAGCGGAGTTCCATAAAGGGAAAAATCAATATTTTCCTTTGCTTTCCACTCTGCGCATCGATCGTTCATGCATTGCATGATTTCTAGGGCAAATGGAGTTGCTTCCGCATCGGTATGAGACTTTCCTGTCATATATTTTACACATTCATATAAGCCGGCATATCCTAGGGAAATGGTTGAATAGCCACCAAATAGGAGCTTATCAATCGTTTCTCCCTTATCAAGTCTTGCCAAAGCTCCATACTGCCAGAGAATTGGAGCTGCATCTGACAAGGTTCCCATCAAGCGATTATGACGATACATCAAAGCTTCATAACACAGGTTCAAACGTTCGTTGAAAATCTTCCAGAACTTCTCTTTATCTCCCTTAGAGGACAAGGCCACGTCCGGCAGATTGATGGTAACAACGCCCTGGTTAAATCGTCCATAATATTTTGGCTGGTTATTCTCATCTACATATGGTGTAAGGAAACTTCTGCATCCCATACAAGTATAGCAATGTCCATCTCCATTTTTGTCTCGCTTTAATTCTAGCATCTTTTTTTCCGAAATGTAGTCCGGTACCATACGTTTCGCTGTACATTTGGCTGCGAGTTGAGTCAGATACCAATATTCACTATCCTCGTGAATATTTTGCTCTTCTAACACATAAATCAGCTTAGGAAAAGCTGGAGTAATCCAAACATTTTTCTCATTCTTGACCCCTTTGATTCTCTGCTTTAGGGTCTCTTCAATAATGAGTGCTAGGTCTTGCTTTTCTTGCTGAGACTTCGCCTCTCCAAGATACATGGAAACAGTGACAAAAGGAGCCTGTCCATTGGTGGTAAGCAAGGTTACTACCTGATATTGAATAGTCTGCACTCCACGGCTTACCTCATCTCTTAACCTTTGCTCTACAATATCACTAACCACTTCTTCTGAAGGCTTTGCTGCAAGTTGTTCGATTTCTTTTAAGACCTGTCCACGGATTTTCTTTCTGCTTATATTAACAAATGGAGCTAGGTGAGCCAAAGAAATAGACTGACCACCATATTGGCTAGAAGCAACCTGGGCAATGATCTGGGTTGCAATATTGCAAGCGGTAGAAAAGCTATGAGGCTTTTCAATCAAAGTTCCTGAAATCACAGTTCCATTTTGAAGCATATCTTCTAGGTTCACTAGGCAACAATTGTGCATATGCTGGGCGAAATAATCTGCATCATGAAAATGAATGATGCCTTCCTTGTGGGCCTCTACGATTTCCTTTGGCAGCAAGATACGATTGGTAATATCCTTGGACACCTCACCTGCCATATAGTCTCTTTGCACAGAAACGATGGTAGGATTCTTGTTTGAATTTTCCTGCTTTACTTCTTCATTATTGCACTCAATCAAGGTCAAGATCTGTTCGTCCGTTGTATTAGAGCGACGCACCAAAGCACGTTGATAACGATAACGAATATATTTTCTTGCAACTAAGAATGCGCCAGAAGCCATCAGGCCGTCCTCTACCATATCTTGTATTTCTTCTACAGAAGGAGATCGATCCAATTCTGTACATTTTTTCAATACTTCATCAGAGATTTCTTTAATCTGGTCAAAGCTCAATCTGGCATCCTCTGGAACCTCATTGTTTGCCTTTCGCATAGCATTAGAAATCTTTGTGATATCATAGGCTACTTCCTGGCCATTTCTCTTAATTACATTCATAATTTTCCCTCGCTTTTAATTGTATTTTGCTACAATTTACTGTGCCTACATAAGATGATACCACAACATCTTGTTATTGCAAGACTCTATTACTGTATACATTGTTTTTTAGCATTTTATACAAATTAATAAAAATAACTTTTGTATTTTTGCTACTAAAGTCATGCATTTTTGACATTATATCCTAGCACCCTTTTTAACATAGACTTTATCATTATAAAAAACAAACTTTCACAACAAAAAAACTGCAAGCTTTCTCAGCCTGCAGCTTCTCTTGTAAACACTATATCTTGTGTCTTTTATTTTACCAAGTTCTATTTTTCCAATGAGCTAGAATCGTTACATAAAGTCCAATCAAGGCCGCTGATAATAGAATAGCTCCTATAATATCACTGACCCAATGAACTCCACTAGCAAGCCTTGTAACTACCATAACTACCACAAGTACATCTAATAAGATCTCCAATGCTCTTCTTAAAAATC
>CAVJBW010000199.1:0-3175 GCA_963647625.1 Lachnospiraceae bacterium | reverse complement strand
TTAATACCTTGTATTCTTTACCTTTGCATAGTAATCTTACAATAGATTTTAGATAAGATTATTATGATGAGGTAAAGATTATGGACATTTTTAGTGTGTTAACCTTGATTGGTGGTTTGGCTTTGTTCCTCTTTGGAATGAATGCCATGGGAGATGGCCTAGCCAAGATGGCAGGTGGAAAGCTTGAATCCATCCTGGAGAAATTGACTGCAAAGAGAATCTACGGACTCTTGCTTGGTGTCGCTGTAACAGCGATTATTCAGTCATCTTCCGCTACAACCGTTATGGTGGTTGGATTTGTTAACTCTGGAATCATGCAGCTATCAAGAGCCGTCGGAGTTATTATGGGTGCCAATATTGGTACTACCGTTACTTCTTGGCTTTTGTCCTTGACAGGAATTGAAGGAAGCGGAATCTTTATTAGCATGTTAAAGCCTTCCTCTTTCTCACCAATCCTAGCAGCGATTGGTATTATTCTAGTTATGGCAACAAAGGGAGAATCCAAGAAAAAGGATATTGGTAATATCTTACTTGGATTTGCTATTTTGATGTTTGGAATGGAGACCATGAGTGATTCCGTATCACCGCTTGCAGATGATCCGAATTTCGCTAGTATTTTAACCACATTTTCCAATCCAATCTTGGGATTGATTGCAGGAGCGGTATTAACAGCAATTATTCAAAGTTCTTCTGCATCTATCGGTATCTTACAGGCCCTATGTTCTACGGGAGCCGTAAGCTATAGCATCGCTCTTCCTATTATTATGGGACAAAATATCGGTACTTGTGTTACTTCTTTGATTTCTTCTATTGGAGCAAATAAGAATGCAAGAAGTGCTTCTATGATCCACTTGTACTTTAACTTGATTGGTACCGTAATATTTATGTCGGTATTTTATGCACTTAATCATTTTGTACACTTTGATTTCTTGCAGGATGTAGCAGGCGCTTCAGGAATTGCTATTATTCATAGCTTGTTCAATATTGGATGCTGTGTTGTTCTCTTCCCATTTGCAGATAAGCTTGTGAAATTGGCAGAGATCTCCGTTCCAGATCACAAGTCTAAGAAGTCTGAGGAAGAAGACAAAGACGCTATCGTTATTGATGAACGTTTCCTTGAAAGACCAGCTTTTGCCATGGAGATTTGTAAAAATAAGACTCATGATATGGCACTTGAGACCAAGGAAGCTTTGATGCTTGCCCTTGATGTATTGGATCATTATGATGAGCACAAGGCAAAGCGTGTTATAGAACTAGAACAGCGAGTAGATGTCTATGAAGATGTTCTAGGTACTTACCTAGTCAAGCTTTCTAGTAAGAATCTGTCGGTAGAAGATAGCCAGAGAATGTCTATCATCTTGCATAGTATCAGTGATTTTGAAAGAATTTCAGATCATGCAATCAATATTGTAGAGTCTGCTCAGGAAATGAAGGACAAGAATATTGAATTTACAGATGTTGCCAAGAAGGAGCTTCGCGTTCTATGTAAGGCAGTGCATGATGTAGTGGTACAGGCTATCGATGTCTTTGTTGCTAGAGATGTAGAAGGTGCTACCCATGTAGAACCGCTAGAAGAAGTCATTGATGTACTGACCAAGAAAGTAAAGCAAAACCATGTAGAGCGTCTGCAAAAAGGTGAATGTACGATTCTATTAGGATTGATCCTAGAAGATGTCTTAATTAATCTTGAACGTGTTTCCGATCACTGCTCCAATATTGCAGTAGAAATGATTGCAATCGATGGTCAAGGATTTGATACCCATGAATATCTAGACCAGCTTTCCGATGATCGAAAAGAAAAGTTCAATAAGGAATATGAGGTATTGAAGGAAAAATACAGAATTTAACCAAATACTTTATTAAGATGGGGTGAATACTTATGGCAGTCATCTATATTGTAGAAGACGACGATAGCATTCGTGAAATCGAAGAATTTGCATTGAAAAACGCAGGACACAAGGTGCTTGGATTTGCAAATGCAAAAGAATTTTATAAAAGAATGGAATCTGTATTGCCAGATCTCGTTTTAGTAGACCTTATGCTTCCAGATGAAAATGGCAATGATATTGTCAAAAAAATGCGCCGAAATCATGATACCAAGAAGATTCCTGTGATTATGGTTACCGCCAAGACCACAGAGCTTGATTTGGTCAAAGGATTAGAAGATGGAGCAGATGATTATATCAAAAAGCCATTTTCTGTTATGGAGCTAGTCTCAAGAGTGAAGGCTTTACTTCGCAGAATTGAACCGGAAGAAATTAAAGTGCTAAGGATTGAGGATTTGACCTTGAATAATGAAAAGCACGAAGTTTCTTTGGCAGGAGTTCATTTGGAACTTACCTATAAAGAATATGAGCTGCTACAGTATCTTATGGTAAACAAGGGGATTGTCCTTAGCAGAGACAGTATCATGGACAAGATCTGGGGAACCTCTTATGAAGGGGAATCAAGGACCTTGGATATGCATATCAAGACTTTAAGACACAAGCTAGGAGATTTCGGTAGCCATATACGAACCGTTCGAAATGTAGGATATGTGATAGAATGAAAAAAAAGATCAATTTACGCCTAGTGCTGATTGCCATCATTGCGGTGGTGGCAACGGTGCTAGGCCTTACTAGTGTATATTATAACATGGTTCAAAATCAGGTTAAGGAAAGCCTCATGGTCAATGCCAAGCTATTAAAGGATACCAAATATTTTGAATCGGTAAATATTGATGAAAGTGACATCGACCTTTCTACCAATATTAAGGAACTCCGTATTACCTGGGTAGCGGAAGATGGCACCGTTCTTTATGATAATGATGCTAGCGTAAGTAATATGGAAAATCATAAGCAGCGACCGGAAATCAAGCAGGCTTTTGAGTCAGGAGAGGGACAGGCCCTTCGCAAGTCAAATACCCTGAATAAAAATACGGTTTATTATGCAACTTTGCTAGATAATCATACCGTGCTTAGGGTAGCAACGGATGCCAAAAGCTTAAGCGCAATCTTTGTTTCGGCATCTCCAATCATTGGAATCATTTTACTTGTGATTATAATGATTTGTATTATCTTATCTCACTTTTTGACTAAGTCTTTGATCCAGCCAATTGAAAATATGGCAAGAAATATTGAAGATACCAGCGTTGATTATACCTACAAGGAGCTTCTTCCTATTGTCAATATGATAC
>CAVJBW010000198.1:0-3245 GCA_963647625.1 Lachnospiraceae bacterium | reverse complement strand
GAAGATAGCAAGGTAGCCTGGGCCAAAGCTGTATCCGAATCATTGACAGTAAGTCGAAATCTTGGACTAAGTGACATGGTATTTAACTCTATCGTCTTATTGGCTTTTGCCTTAAATAAAATCTGGATAAATCTTTTATCTGTGGAAGACGGTTCCGTGGAAAAATAAGAACCTTCTTCTACTGATTTTTTTACTTCATATCCAGTATAGGTAAACTTTATTCCATCTATTCCTAGTGCATCTTGCAAGCTTACTGTCTCTAAGCTAGCATCTTGGCTAGGTGTCTCATCAGTAGAGTCTGCCTGATTCTCTTGATCTTGTGTAGTACCGCTAGCTTCTCCCTCCGTGGATGGATCTGCTACCGGTTTCGTCTGCGCATCCGTATCTGTCTCTTCCTGCTGGCTGGTAGGATCCGTCGTTTCTTCTTCCTGCTCTTCTTTAGTAGGACTTGCCAATGCCGAAGATGACATCTTATTGTATTTTGCCACCACGTGGGCCGAATAAGCTGCAATGGTATCTGCTTCTTCC
Source organism: Lachnospiraceae bacterium (assembly GCA_963647625.1). Lineage (GTDB taxonomy): Bacteria > Bacillota > Clostridia > Lachnospirales > Lachnospiraceae > Eubacterium_C. The sequence continues at coordinate 2,717 of CAVJBW010000198.1, read as the reverse complement.
TCGGTCAAAGAAATCATCTTGTCGGAACATCCCATAAGTGGAAGGCTGATACAGGCAATCACAGCGAAACAAAGAATTCTTTTTTTCATTCTTATCACCTTTATAGAATATTGCTTCTAAATTAGTACCTTATACATATTCTAGCATTTCCCTACTTCTGAAACAACACTAAAATAACTGGTATTCTTTCTAGGCAAGCTCTAATTCAAACCAAAAAGCTACTCCATCTTCATAATTGTTGACACCATATTTTTGGTCATGAGAATCCATAATCGCTTTGACAATAGAAAGCCCGATTCCATTTCCACCATATTCTCTAGTTCTTGCTTTATCCACTTTATAAAACTTTATCCAAATATTGCCAATGTCTTCTGCCGGAATTGGATTACCCGTATTAAAGACCGTTACTCTTACCTTATTTTCTATCCTAGAGAAATCCACTTTAATTTCTTTATCTCCTAAGGTGTAATGGATGGCATTGCTCATATAGTTGGTGATTACTTCTTCGATCTTAAATTCGTCTCCCCATACATAGACGGGGTCTTTTTGGTCAAAAATAATCTTTATTTCTTCTTGTCGTGCCAAAATAGAAGATGCCTGAACGACTCCTGTAATAAGTTCCGTTAAATCAAAGCGTTTCATTTCCACTTGATCTTTGCCAAATTCTAACTGATTCAAGGTCAAGAGTTTTTTTACTAGTTCATTCATCTTGGTTGCTTCGTCAATAATTACATCACAATAAAAATCACGGCTTTCCTCGTCTTCAATACTTTCTTTTAAGCCTTCTGCATAACCTTGCACCAAAGCTATCGGGGTCTTTAGTTCATGGGAAACATTGGACAAAAATTCCCGTCTCATTTCATCGATTTCGTCTTTGCGTTCTAGGTCCTTTTTTAGTTCCAGATTGGCATTTTTCAGTTCACAAATTGTACTTTCCAGCTTTAAGGACATCTCGTTCATATGCTCTCCGAGAATATCCACTTCATCTTGTCGTCCTTTTCTTGGTTGGTATTTGACATCAAAATCAAGCTGGGTCATGCGCCTGGAAAGTTCTGTCAGATAAAGGATTGGATTCGTAATTTTCTTTGTTATAAAAAATACAGCCAATGCTCCTACCATAACAGAAATAAGACCCACAATCAGTAAAAACTCATTGGAGACCAATACACTTTCTTTGATTCCCTCTAATGGTGTTCTCATAAGAATCTGATTCGAATCTTCTAAGGTTCCAAATAAAGCGATATATTTTTCTTGTAATCTTGAATCCTGGATAATGGCTAAACGATAATCATTTCCTTCATATATGGTGTCCCGTTCTACGCTATTGTCAAACAAAAGCTGTCCAATTTGTTCCCTTACGGTAGAATAATTACTAGCGGAGGTAAGCACAACATCCCAATCCGACGTCAATACCGAAATAGATATATTTCCATTATTAGCAATAGATTCGAACTCCGTTTGAAAAGCATTGTTATAAAGGGTGCCTTCCTTGCATGCAGTATTAATCTGTGTATAGCTTTCTTTTAGCTGGCGGATTTTCTTGGCCGAATAGAAAGTTGTCAAAAAAGCTGTATTTAAAATAATACATAAAAGTAAGGTACCTACCACAACGGAAATAATAATCAGCAGTATTCGCGTGCGAATAGAACCAGTTTGTTTTTTTCTCATGATACACATCCTTGTTTTAAAGCTGGGAAGCGACAGACTCATTACTAGTCACATTCAAACTTATAGCCCATCCCCCAAATGGTTTTTATATAATTTCCTTTTTCTCCCATCTTGCTTCGAAGCTTTTTCACATGGGTATCAATTGTTCTTGCATCTCCAAAATAGTCATAATTCCAGACATTATTTAAGATCTTTTCTCTAGACAGGGCAATGCCATTATTTTTCACAAAATAGGTCAGTAGCTCAAACTCTTTAAAGCTAAGTTCAACACTTTCCCCATCTATTTTGATGGTATGAGCTGCTTCATCGATTTCAATGCCTCCAATGAGTAGCTTACTTTCTCCATCACTAGGCATTGTTCTTCGAAGGACTGCTTCTACTCTAGCTACTAAAACCTTAGGGCTAAATGGCTTAGATATATATTCATCTACGCCAAGTTCAAAGCCTTGCAATTCATCATTTTCTTCCCCCTTGGCTGTCAGCATGATCACAGGTACTTTGGAAGATTCACGAATCTCGCTTAAGACTTCATAACCATTTCTTTTTGGCATCATCACATCTAATATGATCAAACAGATTCCATTGTCCCTATAAAAAGCTTCAAGAGCTTCTTCTCCATCTGCCGCTTCTACCACATCGAAGCCACTTCTTGTGAGAAAATCTTTTACGAGCTTACGCATTCTACTTTCATCATCTACTACTAGAATTTTCTTTTTTTCCATAACATTCAAGTCCTTTCTACCGTAGATCGTAACAATTATTTATGTTAATTTTGTGACTGATTCCTATCGATGCCATATCTTTCTTCATACTCTTCAATGACATCTTCCCGTTCCTTTAGTTCGCTTTGCCACTGTTCATACTGATTTACAATTTTTTCTTTATAATTCAAAATCGTAACACTATCAGAAGTTTGCAAAATAACAAACATGGAAATCACCATAGCAACCAAGATCACTACAATGATCAGCATCAGTCCAAACCGCCTATGCCACTTTCTTACTTCCTCTGATTCTTTTTCTTTTATAGGGGCAGACTTTTTGTCACTT
>CAVJBW010000197.1:0-3257 GCA_963647625.1 Lachnospiraceae bacterium | reverse complement strand
GTCCAGTGACCATGTCTAAGGCAGGGCTTTCTTATGATGCAGCCAACAATGCCATGGCAGAAAGAGTAAGAGACTGGGTGGTACAGCCTCCTATCAATGGTATGCTTTTCCCAGCCTTTGAAGACCGTATGGCAGATATTCACAAGGTCCTTTACTATGCAAAGAATCCAGAGATCATGCAAGAGAATTTTATTTCCCAGATACTAGGAGCTTGTCTTCATCTTACTCCAGGGGGACAAAAGGACTCTTTTCAAGAAGTATTATCAATGACTCTTGAACAAAATGGAGATTTTGATACAATAAAAATGATTCATGAAAACATTGGGGAACTAGTAGAAGAGACCAAGGATGAACCTGATCTTGTCATGATGGGGAAGGAAAAAGTATCTCAGCTACTTGTAGATAGTGGCGTAGAGCAGGAAGATATTGAGTTTTTTGAAGAATTATATGATGAAAAGGTAGGAGAGCATGAGGAGCTAGTGCTAGATAATATCGCAGAGACCAAGAAGTTTCAGATTGAGACTCCAGATGTCATTATTAAGGTGAATCCTGAAATGGCCATGATGATTGAAACCATGGATATTGATGGTCGTCATTGCATTGTTATCCCAACGGAAGGTCATGTACAGGTCAATGGAATCAGTGTCAGTCTGCGTAAAGAAGACAAAGGAGATAGGCAAGAGTGAGTCATCTAACTTTATCACACAATATGATGGGATGCCGATTTGATAATTGGCTAAGACTATTAAAAGACAACAAAATCAGCAAGGATAAAAAAGGCCAGGCCGCATTTATTACCTTGGTATCGGCCCTTTTGGCAATTCCAGCAGGACTAGAACGTCTCTTATTTGATGGTAGGATCAAAAATACCAAGATTGTAACAGATCCTTTATATGTTGTGGGACACTGGAGAACAGGAACTACTTTTTTGCAGAATTTACTTAGCAAAGATAAGCAGTTTGGTTGGTTTGATCCTATGAAGACCGTGTCTTTTAACAATTGTATTTTGCTAAAGGATGTCCTTCCAAAGGTTGAGAAAGTTCTTCTCAAGGATGCTAGGCCCATGGACAATTTAGACTATACCATTGATTTGCCTATGGAAGAAGTCTTCGCACAGGCAACAATCTCAACCCAGGCCATTTCTCATATGCTTGTCTTCCCAGATAAGGGAAAAGGCGTCAAATATATCGAAACCGCTTTTATCGATGAGCAGGATGAAAAAAAGCAAAAGGAATGGTCTAAGGCCTATGATTATATTCTCAAAAAAGCGACTTATTTAGAGCATGGAAAGCAGCTGATGCTGAAGAGTCCTGAAAATACCTGCAGGATTCGTAAGCTGAAACGATGCTACCCAGGAGCTAAGTTTATCAATATTTATAGAAATCCTTATGTAGTTGCCAAGTCAACCAAGAACATGTTCATAAAGGAGATGAACCTGTTAAGTCTTTCGGAACCACCATCAGAGGAATTTATTGAAGATACGATTGTGGATTTGATGGAAAGAATTTATCGAAAAGCCTTTAAGGATCTTTATTCCATGGATGAATCTGACTATATCGAAATCAAATATGAAGACTTTGTCAAGGATCCTATGACTTATATGGAAGAGATTTATACCCACTTGAATTTGAGAGGTTTTGATAAGGCAAAGGATGGTTTTCAAGCCTATCTAGATGATATGCAAGACTACAAGACCAACAAGTATGATTTTTCGCCAGATTTAATTCGTAAAGTGAATGAGAAGCTTGGATTTTATTTTGAACGATATGGATATGAAATGATTTCACCAGATGAGGTGAATCCATAGAAGATGATGCAAAGGTGCTGTAAATTTTTTACAGTACCTTTTTGCTAATTGTTATTTTTTTGATAGACAAAATTCCATCTATGCACTAATATAAGTAGATAAGTATTAAGTTTTTATTAACAGGAGGAAGAAACAATGAAAAAGTTGATCAGTGCTTTACTGGTTGCAGGTCTGTCAGTAGCTATGCTTGCAGGCTGTGGAAGTGATTCAAGCGACAATGCAGCAAATTCTGCAGATGGCTCTAGCGCAGCTGCTGTTTCTGCAAGTGACATCAAGATTGGTGCTGTTTACATTGGCGATGAGAATGAAGGATATACAGAGTCTCATATGAAGGGAATTGATGAGATGCAGGAGGCTCTTGGTATTTCTGATGATCAGGTTATTGAAAAAACAACAATTCCTGAAAGTGATGAATGCTATGATGCCATTGTTGACCTTGCAGAGCAGGGATGTAATATTATTTTTGGAACTACTTTTGGATATGAAGATTATATGCTTCAGATCGCAGAAGAATATCCAGAGATTCAGTTCTGTCATGCAACTGGCTATCAGGCAGCAGATTCTGGTTTAGCTAATATGCATAACTACTTTGATAATATTTATGAAGGCCGTTATGTAAGTGGTGTTGTTGCTGGACTTAAGTTAAATGAAATGATCGAGGATGGAACCATTACTAAGGATCAGTGCAAGATGGGTTATGTTGGTGCTTATCCTTATGCTGAGGTAGTATCTGGTTATACTTCTTTCTATCTTGGAGCAAAGAGTGTATGTGACTCAGTTACTATGGAAGTTCAATATACCAACAGCTGGTCTGACATTTCAAAAGAAAAAGAGACAGCAGATGCTTTGATCGCTGATGGCTGTGTACTTATTTCTCAGCATGCAGATACCACTGGTGCTCCTTCCGCTTGTGAAGAAAAGGGCGTTCCTTGTGTTGGATACAACGTAGATATGCAGTCAGTAGCTCCAGCAGCAGCTTTGGTTTCTTCTACTAACAACTGGGGGGTATATTACAAGTATGCAGTACAGTGTGTTTTAGATGGTGAAGAAATTGCAACTGACTGGTCAGAAGGCTTTGCTTCTGATGCTGTTCGCTTAACAGATTATGGTAAGGTTATTGCAGAAGGTACCGAAGAAAAGGTAGATGAAGTAATTGCAGGTCTCAAGGATGGCAGCATCAAAGTATTTGATACTACTACATTTACAGTAGATGGATCTTCTATTGAAGATTTGATCGAAAAGGGTGGAGACTATGCAAAATATGCAGATTATGTATCAGATGGTGAATTCCATGAATCAACCTTAAAGTCTGCTCCAGCCTTTGATCTTCGCATTGATGGTATTACAGAATTAACCACAAATTAATTCTTAGTTGAAAAAAATAGTTATAAGGGAGGGGTTTTGTTCTTACAAAACTACCCCTTTTTACAGTTGTAAATAGGCCAAGCTT
>CAVJBW010000196.1:0-3291 GCA_963647625.1 Lachnospiraceae bacterium | reverse complement strand
AATCTGGTTCCGAACAAGGGGCAGATCTTTTTGAAAGGGAAAAATATTGTTCGCTTAAGTCAAAGAGAATTTGCCAAGCAAGTGGCTATTGTTCACCAGTACAATACAGCCCCGGCGGATACGACGGTGGAGGAGCTGGTGCGTCTAGGTAGGACACCTCACAAAAGCATGCTAGGTGGGGATTGCCATAATCCTAAGTCGAGAAAAGAAGATGAGGATTATGTGAAGTGGGCCATGGAAGCAACCGGGGTCATGCCTTATAAGGACAGGGAATTATCAAGGCTATCCGGAGGTCAAAGACAGAGAGTCTGGATTGCTATGGCCCTAGCACAAAATACGCAGATCTTATTTTTAGATGAGCCAACGACCTATTTGGATATTCGTTATCAGATTGAGATTTTAGAGCTGATTCAAAAGCTGAATCGGGAGTATGGAATTACCATTATTATGGTGCTTCATGATATCAATCAGGCGATTTCTTTTTCGGATATTATAATTGGATTGAAAAATGGCAAGGTAGCTATTGCAGGAGATCCCAATGAAGTTATTACTATGGAAGTCATTGAAAAGCTCTATGGAATCCAATTGCAAGTAACTACGCAGGAGTCTAAAAAAGTGGTAGTGGCATCAAAAAGATATGGGGGCAATGATGCTCGTTCCCTTCCTCAAAAGCCGACTACGATAGAAACAGAGGAAAATAAGATGCCAGAACAAGGGAAGAAAACAAGGAAAAAATCAAGAAGCATGTTGGTAAGAGGACTATGGGCCTTGGTGGGTTGTATTTGCTTAGCATTAGGAACCATTGGAGTCATCCTTCCGATTTTACCTACGGTACCATTTTATCTGGTTACCATATTCTGTTTTGCAAAAAGTTCGGATCGATTATATAACTGGTTTACCAGTACAAAGCTCTATCATAAGCATTTGGAGAATTTTGTAAAACACAGGTCTATGACGGTGAAGACCAAGGCAACCATTATGATTACGGTTACTATTATTATGGGATTAGGATTCTTTATGATGAGCCGCGTCCCAGTGGCAAGGATCATTCTAGCTATTGTATGGATCATGCATGTGATTATCTTTTTGTTTGTGATTAAAACGATATCGCCACAAGAAGAGGCACGCTTGAAACAGGAAGATCTAGCGAAAGAAGAGGAGAACGAAAAGAAATCATGATAAAAACTAGATTGATAAAACTATTAGCCCAGGCTAGAAAATATATTGTCTACCAGGTGGTGCTTCAGTGGTTGGCCCTTTTGTGCCAGATTGTGATTTTGTCTAGGATTGCCACGATAATAGGCAGCTTAATAAAAGGAAGTGTCATCGTAGATGATCTGCTGCAAAGTCTGATCCTTATTGTCGCAGGTATCGTCCTTCGATTGGTTTTTGATTTTTTAAATACAAAAGCTTCCTTTGCTGCCAGTGTAGATGTAAAGCGCATTCTTAGAGAAAAGATTTACGAAAAACTTCTTCGTCTAGGAGCATCCTATAAAGAAAGAGTATCCTCTGCCGAAGTGGTACAGATGTCGGTAGAAGGAGTAGAACAATTAGAGATTTATTTTGGGAAATACTTATCCCAACTCTTTTATTCTTTGCTTGCGCCTCTTACCTTATTTGTTATCTTGGTTTTTGTAAATGCACCAGCAGCTATTGTGCTTTTGATATGTGTACCATTGATTCCCGTCTCTATTGTGGCAGTGCAAAAGATTGCCAAAAGACTTCTTCACAAATATTGGGGTGTTTATACCCAGTTAGGAGATAGTTTCTTGGAAAATCTGCAAGGATTAGTGACCTTGAAAATCTTTCAGGGAGATGCTAGAAAAGCTAAGGAGATGGACCAGGAGTCTGAGCACTTTCGAAGAATTACCATGAAGGTTCTTACCATGCAGCTCAATTCTACGAGCGTTATGGATATTGTAGCTTATGGTGGAGCTGCCGTTGGAATGGTGGTTGTGATCTGGCAATATTTGGCAGGTCAGGTAGACCTTGTAGGAGCTATTTTGATTATACTTCTTGCTAGTGAATTCTTTATTCCACTTCGTCTATTAGGTTCCTTTTTCCATATTGCCATGAATGGAATGGCAGCGAGCGACAAGATCTTTGATTTTCTAGATCTTGAGGAGATACAAGATGGATCAAAAGAGGCCTTTGATGGAAAGTATGATATTTTAGCGGAGCATGTGAACTTTTGCTATGACGAAGAGCGGCCGATCTTAAAGGATGTTTCCTTAGAACTAAAAGAAGGAAGCTTTGTATCCTTGGTAGGGGAGTCAGGCTGTGGCAAGAGCACGATTACTAAGATTTTGATGGCCCAAAATAGAACCTATGAAGGGGATATTTACCTAGGCAATACGAACCTATCTGAGGCGAAAGAGGCAAGTATCATGAAGCAAATGACCTTGGTCAAGCATGATAGCTATTTGTTTGCCGGAAGTATCAGGGATAATTTAACGATGGCCAAGACAGATGCCTCAGAAAAAGAAATGATAAAAGCTTTAGAGGCAGTATGCCTATGGGGATTTTTGCAAGAGCAAGATGGTCTAGATACGATGCTTCATGAAAAGGCAAGTAATTTGTCTGGCGGACAAAGGCAGAGGCTGACTCTTGCAAGAGCCTTACTTCGGGATACCCCAATCTATATCTTTGATGAAGCAACCTCGAATATTGATGCTCAAAGTGAAGAGATGATTATGAAGGTAATCAAAGAACTAGCCAAGGTAAAGACCGTATTGTTGATTTCTCATCGACTAGCCAATGTAACTAGCTGTGATTGCATTTACTTTATGCAAGATGGAAAGGTAACAGAAGTTGGAAATCATAAGGAACTTATGGCCTTACAAGGTTCCTATGCCAAAATGTATCAACAGCAGATGAATCTAGAGGGATATCTCAATCATATAGGAGGTGAACAGTAGTGGATCATACAAAGAAAAAACGAAGTGGTTTTCAAATCATGCTTCAGCTGATTGTTTTGATCAAACCACTACTACCGATTATGTTATTGGCAATTATCCTTGGAGTCTTAGGATATTTGTGTGCTATCTTTTTAACCATCATAGCAAGCAGTCTGCTGGTAAATCTACTTGGCCTAGCAGGAGTAATGGCCACTATGCCTCTAGGATTTTTAGGGGAGATTTCCCTTAAAATGGGCTGCATATTTCTTGTGGTGATGGCAGTGTGCAGAGGTTTTTTGCACTATGGAGAGCAATATTGCAACCATTTTATTGCCTTTAAACTGCTAGCTATTATTCGACATAAGGTATTTGCTGCCTTGCGAAAGCTATGCCC
>CAVJBW010000195.1:0-3303 GCA_963647625.1 Lachnospiraceae bacterium | reverse complement strand
ACAGCAAAGGGAATAGGCTGATGAGCTGTAGACTTTGGCGCAATACATTTTCAAGTGAGGTATCATCAGCTCTCTGGTCATAGGAATATAAAGTTAGTACACTTCGAGCTAACGTATTCATCATATCCTTGCTTGGGGCTTTCATGATGATATCTCGTACAAAAGAAGTAGGAAGTGTTCTATATTTTGATAATATTTCAATAAATTCTCTTTGTTCGTCTAAGGATGGAATCTTGCCAAACAAGAGAAGATAGGCGCATTTTTCAAATCCAAAATGATTTTCATAGGGAATATCACGGATTAAATCTTTTATATTATAGCCACGATAAAACAAACGGCCTGGGGCAGGAACAGTCATTCCATTTAACTGTGTTGTTGCATTGACATCAGAAATCTCGGTAAGTCCAACGACAACACCTTTACCGTTTAAATCACGTAGACCACGCTTTACATCATAGGTAACATAGTCTTCTAGGTCAATCTTGGTAGCTTCTTGGTTCTTTTTAGATAGAGCGATGAGCTCAGGGGTAATTTCGCAAAAATTGTTTGTCTCCAAATAGTATCCTCCTTTGTGAAAAAGTTGTTTGTATAAGTTTTTCCTTTTGACTTATATCAGATTGTTAAATTTTTATTATACTATCATAACTTCATTCATTTGTAAAAGGAAAATTGCCTACTTCACGGTACTTTCACAATTGTAGTAGATTTTTTATAGCAAAATGAGTATAATTTAAAGAGATTTAGAAAGGGATATAAAACGAATGGAGAAAGAAGCTTTATACACCTATGTTGATCATACTGCATTAAAAGCATTTGCAACTTGGCAAGACATTGATACCCTTTGCAAAGAAGCGATAAAATATTCTATGGCCAGTGTGTGCATTCCGAGCTCTTATATTGCCAAGGTACATGCTACCTATCCTGACTTGGCGATTACAACAGTGGTTGGATTTCCCTTGGGAAACTGTTCTACCACAGCGAAGATTGCAGAGACCAAGAAGGCTGTTGCAGATGGGGCAGCAGAGATTGATATGGTCATCAATATTGGTGCAGTGAAGAACAAGGATTATTCCTATGTTCAAGAAGAAATCAAAGCGATTCGCAGTGTTTGTGAGGACCAGATTTTGAAGGTTATTATTGAAACCTGTTACCTTACAGACGAAGAAATCATACAGCTAAGCAAGATTGTTACTTACTGTGAAGCGGATTATATCAAGACTTCCACAGGATTTGGTACAGCCGGTGCGAGATTAGAGCATGTGCGACTGATGAAGAAATATATCGGACAGAATATTAAGATTAAGGCGGCTGGTGGCATTCGGACCCGTCAGGAGATGGAAGCATATATTGCAGAAGGATGTAGCAGGATTGGCACTAGTAGTGCGATTGCTATGTTGGAAGATTAGTCTATGATGAATCGAATCAGAGAAGAATTAATATCAAAGGCTTATGAAGCCAAGGAATATGCCTATGCTCCCTACTCTGGCTTTAAAGTAGGAGCTGCGATTCTTACAGATGAGGATGAGATTTTCACTGGATGTAATATTGAAAATGCAGCCTTTACGCCTACCGTTTGTGCGGAGCGAACGGCCTTATTTAAAGCGGTATCAAATGGCTCAAGGACCTTTAAAGCCATAGCAATTTGCTCAGATAATAGCAAGGATTATATTAGTCCTTGTGGAGTATGTCGGCAGGCTTTGTCAGAATTTGTAGATGAGAACTTTGTATTATATTTATGTCGGACAAAAGACGATTATAAGACCTTGCATTTTTCGGAAGTGATGCCATATATCTTTGGAAAAAATGCATTTGTAGAAGAATAGAATTTATTTTTTAGGAGGAAAAACCCATGGCAACAGTAGCAAATTATAAACGTAGTGAGATTGGACCGAATAAGGTAGGATTTTCTAAGACAAGATCTATTATTGAGACGGCCTTTTATGGAAACAATGTCATCCCTGTAAGTACATTAAAGCAAGCTTATGAACTTGCTAAAAATTCTCCAGGTACAGTAGTTACTGATATGCCTGTTTATCGCGGAGAAGATTTTGGTCTAGATGAAGATGCCAAGGTATTGTTATTTAATGATGGTTCTATCACAGGACGTTATGCTCCAGCAAGAAGAATTGTAGGTCAGCCAGGTGTTGATGAGACCAAGCTTGACAAGATTGTTATGGATGCTGTATATGATACCAGATGGAAAAAGCTTTATCATGCCCAGGTCTATATTGGCTTAGACCCAGAATTTATGGTAAAGGCACATTTGCTGATTCCTCAAGGAGAAGAGAATCTTCTTTATTCCTGGATGTTGAATTTCCAGTACCAGTCAGAACAATATGTGAAGATGTACAAAGAATCCAAAGTATATGGTAAGGAGCCAGATATTTATATCTTCTCTGATCCTCAGTGGAAGGGAACTGACCAGACGGATGTGTCCGATCCTAACTGCCTATGTTATTTTAATACAGAACAAAACTGTGCAGCAATTCTAGGTATGAGATATTTTGGAGAACATAAGAAAGGAACCTTAACCATCGCTTGGGCCATCGCCAATCGTAATGGCTATGCGTCTTGTCATGGTGGTCAGAAGGAATATACTCTTGCAGATGGCTCAAAATACGTAGCAGCTGTATTTGGTTTGTCAGGATCTGGTAAATCAACCCTGACTCATGCAAAGCACAATGGAAAGTATCCATCTATTCAGGTGCTTCATGATGATGCATTTGTTATTAATTCAGATACCTGTTCTTCCATTGCCCTTGAGCCAACTTATTTTGATAAGACAGCAGACTATCCTTGTGACTGTGAAGATAACAAATATCTTCTTACTGCTCAGAACTGTGCAGCAACCCTTGATGAAGATGGTAAGATTGTTTTAGTAACAGAAGATGTTCGTAATGGTAACGGACGTGCCATTAAGTCTAAGTTATGGTCACCAAATAGAGTAGACAAGCTTGAATCTCCAGTAAATGCTATTTTCTGGATTATGAAGGACCCAACAATTCCACCAGTAGTCAAACTAAAAGGTGCTTCTCTAGCAGCCGTTATGGGAGCTACTTTGGCTACCAAGCGTTCTTCTGCTGAGCGTCTAAAAGAAGGAGTAGATCCTAATGCATTAGTAGTAGAGCCATATGCGAATCCATTTAGAACCTATCCTTTGGCAAATGACTACTCAAAGTTTAAAAAATTAGTAGAAGAGAAGAATGTAGATTGCTATATTATCAATACTGGTGATTTTATGGGCAAGAAAGTTCAGCCAAAAGATACTTTGGGCATTCTAGAATCTATTGTTGAGGGCAAAGC